>CBDVDF010000375.1:0-2551 GCA_965372675.1 uncultured Desulfobacterales bacterium | reverse complement strand
CCTATATACCACCGCTCCTGCGGTTGGTGCAATGGCTCGTTTGAACCTGATGAACACCATCCAGATCGGTGAAGTTGGTGCCGCTGACGGTAACCTCAAATACAGTGAAGCGCCGGAATGGTTCCATAAATGGGAAGAGACCGGTCTGCTCAAGTTCGAAGACAAGAACGGTGACGGCAGGATCCAGTACTATGGTAAAGGCATCGCTGACAAGGCTGAAAGCTACGGCTGGAAAGGCAACGAGATGGTCAAAGTCGACCGTGACATCATGGTTCTGGCCAATCCCGAGATCGCCGGGCTGCCCAACTGGGTAATCGCCCTGGTCGCCGCCGGTGGTATCGCCGCCGCCCTTTCAACCGCAGCCGGGCTGCTGCTGGCGATCGCCGCGGCTATCTCCCATGATCTCCTGAAAGGCATCTTTACCCCGGATATCAATGAGAAGCAGGAATTGCTGGCCAGTCGCTTTGCGATGGGTGGCGCCATTATCGTCGCTGGCTTACTCGGCCTCAACCCCCCGGGCTTTGCCGCCCAGGTTGTCGCTCTGGCCTTCGGCCTGGCCGCCTCTTCGATCTTCCCTGCCCTGATGTTGGGTATCTTCTCCAAACGGATGAACAGCACTGGTGCCGTTTGCGGCATGCTGGCCGGTCTGGGAAGCACCCTGGTCTACATCTTCTGGTTCAAGGGCTGGTTGTTCATCAAGAGCACCGCTATGGCTCCGGACAATGTCGAGCACTGGTTGCTGGGTATTTCTCCCGGTTCTTTTGGTGCAGTAGGTGCGGGCATCAACTTTGCAGTTGCGCTAACCGTTTCCAAATTCACTGCACCGCCGCCTGAGCACATCCAGCAAATGGTTGAAGACATCCGCGTACCGAAAGGTGCCGATGCTGCGACCGACCATTAATTCGATACCCTTTATCGAATGACTCAAACGGCGTGGCTGCTTACCGGCAGTCACGCCGTTTTTTTGATTTCCTTTTTGCTGCTTTTTTGTAGTAGCCTGTATTGTACTGGCAATTTCACTCTGATTATTTTCCCCTTGGCAGTGGGAATAATGACTGCCGGCCAACAAGAGATCTTACCGGTAATTACAAAGAGATTTAGGAGGACGCATGAGTAACGACGACAAAATCACTAGTTTATCAACAGAAGGCCGGGTTTTTCAGCCCCCCGAAGACGGCCGCGACCAGGCTTTTGTCAAAAGCATGGAGGAATACGAGGCCATTTATAAGCGTTCCATGGAAGACCCTGAAGGTTATTGGGGAGACCGGGCCGAAGAACTGCTGACCTGGGATAAGAAGTGGGACAAGGTTCTCGACGCCGATCTCCACAAACCGGAGATCAACTGGTTTGTTAACGGCAAGCTTAATATTTCCACCAACTGCCTCGACCGGCATCTGACCGACGGCCGGCGCAATAAGGCCGCGATCATCTGGCAGGGTGAACCGGACGAAGATGTCAGGGTCTTTACCTATCAGATGCTCCATACCGAAGTATGCCGGGTGGCCAATGTCCTGAAAAAGATGGGTGTCACACGCGGCGACCGGGTTGCCGTCTACCTGCCGATGATTCCCGAACTGGCCATAACCCTGCTGGCTTGCACCAGGATCGGCGCCAGCCACAGTGTCGTTTTTGCCGGTTTTTCTTCCAAGGCCCTCAAAAGCAGGATCCAGGACTGCGAGGCGAAAGTACTGGTTACCGCCGATGCGGTCATTCGGGCCGGCAAATCAATTCCGCTGAAACCCAATGCAGATGATGCCCTTGCGGAATGTCCTTCCGTTAAAAAATGTCTGGTGGTCAAACGGGCCGGCAACGAGGTCAACATGCAGGACGGCCGTGATCTCTGGTATCACGAAGCTATCGGGGCCGATGATATCAACGATCAATGTGAAGCGGAGAGCATGGATGCCGAGGACTTGAGCTTCATCCTCTACACCAGCGGCAGTACCGGCACCCCCAAAGGAGTGGTCCACACCACCGGCGGTTATCTGACCTATGCTGCCCATACCTGCCAGATGGTTTTCGACCTCAAGGACGACGATGTTTACTGGTGTACCGCCGATATCGGCTGGATCACCGGTCACACCTATATTCTCTACGGACCATTGGCCCTAGGCGCCACGACTCTGATGTTCGAAGGCGTGCCAACCTATCCGGACTCAGCCCGTTTCTGGCAGATCGTTGAAAAATTCAAGGTCAACATCTTCTACACCGCCCCTACCGTTATTCGCGCCCTGATGCGTGACGGAGTCGGCCCGACCCAGAAATATGATCTTTCCAGCCTGCGCCTCTTAGGCTCGGTAGGCGAACCGATCAACCCGGAAGCCTGGATGTGGTACCGCGACAATATCGGCAAAGGAAAACTGCCGGTTGTCGATACCTGGTGGCAGACCGAGACCGGCGGCATCATGATCTCGGGCTTGCCTTACGCAACACCGATGAAGCCAGGCTCCGCCTCGCGTCCATTGCCCGGCATTGATGCAGCCGTCGTTAACGATGCCGGTGAGCCAGCCAGAGTGAACGAAGGAGGCAGGCTGATCATCAAAAAGCCATG
>CBDVDF010000374.1:0-2558 GCA_965372675.1 uncultured Desulfobacterales bacterium | reverse complement strand
GTTTGTTTTGCTTTTCATGAAAAACACCAAAGGGAAAAGGTTTCAAGTGGCAGCTCACAAGAAGCACATTGCTGGTTTTTCGAAATCCTTATAGAGAGATCTTAACGATCTACTTCTGAGTATTCGTTTGAACCAGCATCTCTCTCCCGCTCGAAACTCTTGAGGAACTCGTTGCTCGATGAGGGGCACATTATTCGTAGCGAGAGGAGTGCATTCTTTATAAACTGAATTATAACATGGTATGCTTTCTCCTTTTGGAACAACTATAAGGGGCACTTAGTACCCCCTTGCGGGGTGCTCCTCGCAAAGACTTCAAACTTTCACCTAAAAACAACCTTCTGAAATCCAAAAACTGTACAGCACCGCATTGACATATCAGCTAAAAAAAATTAAATATATCGAGGCATTTAACCTGGAGTTATAAACTTACTCCAGTCTCCTATTCCTTTTACTTTTTCGAGGTAATTAACAGGTGGAAGATCTAAGTCTTTTCGGCATGTTCTGGCATGCGGGGGCAATGGTACAGTTCGTCATGCTGCTCCTGCTCTTTTTTTCGCTGGGATCATGGTACATCATATTCAGCAAGCACATGCATTTCAAAAGAGTCCGGATCAACACCGATAATTTCATCGAAATGTTCTGGGAGTGCAAAAGCCTCGCCGAAGTCAACCGGACCATCGATGAAACTTATGACTGCCCGGAAGCCGAGATCTTCCGACACGGTTACGCCGAACTACAGAATATAACCAGGGTTAAACCGCACGGCGCCGACGAAGAGTCACTGGCGATGCGCTTGGCCGGGGTCGACAACCTGAAACGCTGCCTGCTTAAAGCCGAGACCACCGAAATAAACGACCTGATCCGCCACCTCTCTTTCCTGGCCACCACCGGCAGCGCGGCCCCTTTCATCGGGCTGTTCGGGACGGTCTGGGGGATCATGACCTCGTTCCACGAGATCGGCAAAACCGGCTCCGCATCGCTGGCCGTGGTGGCGCCCGGCATTTCCGAAGCCCTTGTCGCCACCGCTGCCGGCCTGGCTGTGGCAATCCCGGCGGTCATTTTCTACAATTACTACTCCAACAAAGTGACCGAGATGGAGGGCGAGATGCAGGCCTTCTCCGCCGACTTCATGAACCTGATCGAACGCGACCTGATCTCAAGGGCTTAGCGGTCGCATATCCAGGAAAACACCATGGGATTCACCCCTCGTAACAGAAGAACCGGCCTGGTGGCCGAGATCAACGTCACCCCGCTGGTCGATGTCATGCTGGTCCTGCTGATCATCTTCATGATCACCGCCCCGATGATGAGCCAGGGGGTCGATGTCGACCTGCCGGAGACCACCGCCAGACCTCTGGCCCAAAAAGAAAAACCGATCATCATCACCATCACTCGCAAGGGGGAAATTACCATTGACCGGATCAAGGTCAGCCGCAGGTTGCTGCGGGAAAAATTGGTAAAACTCGCTGTAAAAGGTAAAGAACGCCCCGTTTTTCTTAACGCCGACAAGAAAACAGCCTATGGTGATGTGGTCAAGATCATGGCCGATATTAAAAACGCAGGATTCGACAAACTGGGCATGATCACCAAGCCACTTTATGACAAAGCCGGAAAATGAAGAGCCAGCTCCAACAATTTATCGATGATCTGGCAGAATTCTCGGCCGACCTGAAAAGCATCTGTAACCGGCAGACCGCCCACGACGCGCTGCTCAACCGCTGGGAGCATATCCGGCACGACAGCTACCGGAAAGTGCCGCTTCTCCTCACTGCCGCCACCCATCTCGCTGTCTTGATCCTGACTATTACCGCCCCGTTTCTGATGAGTCGTTCCCTGGAGATCCCGGAGGTGTACAGCGTCAATCTTTATCAGGTTATGGAAGCACCCAGCCCGGCCCCGACCCCAAAACAGGTGAGTGTGAGCAAGCCGGCGACTAAAAAAGCCATTACTGCCAAAGCGGTCAAGCCAGTCAAACCGGATGCGATATCGCTCTCACCGATCCGCCAGCGTCTTATAAAGGAAAGGCAGGAAAAGGAAGTCAAAAGAACGCGTGAAGAAGCAAAACGATTGGATTTAAAGGCACTCAAAGCCAATCTGGAGAAACAACAGGCTGAAAAAGAACTCAAGGAAACAACTAGTACAGCGGTTTCCCGAATAGCCGACCTTTTTAAATCAACCGCCAATCGCGGTTCAGAAAAACAAAGCAACCAGGCGACCGCTACCGGTCCTACGACCGGCAGCGGCGAGATCGGCCCCAGGGAACTTGAAGCCAGGGCCCAGTACATTGCCCGGCTTATTGATCATATCAAACCCCACTGGCAACTGCCGGAACTGCAGGACTGGGATGAAAATCTCCGGGCCATCATCGTGCTCCGGGTAAAACGAGGCGGGGAAGTGACCAGTAGTTATTTTGAAAAAAGGTCCGGGGACCTGCGCTTCAACCAGTATGTCCGGAAGGCGATCGATAATGCCCAGTCAATGCCCCCATTCCCCATTGAATTCAATCAAAAAACTGAAGAAATTGCCGTGACTTTTTCACCCGGTGGTTTATGGTAATT
>CBDVDF010000373.1:0-2604 GCA_965372675.1 uncultured Desulfobacterales bacterium | reverse complement strand
ATGGTAACCTCAGCGGCCCGTTCCGGTGTTTTACAGAGATCAAGAAAGCTACCCTTACTACGAACCGTGTGATACTGCGGCAGATAACGACCGGCCTGCCGCATGATCCAGACCGGGGTAAAATCAGTTTTTTCGCCCTTACAGGCCTTTAAGAATTCAGTATTCATATTCTCTCCAATATCTTTATAAAATTATGATTCCGTCTTAAAAAAGTTAGCCGCTCCGCTAAAGATGGTTAAGTAAAACCTACGACACAGGAGATCAGAGTTTTTACTTAGCCAGAATTATTTATTCTGCATCTTGAAAGGAACATGGCTACAGAATGGCTCTTCTTCCATATAATCGCCGGTCACTGCATAGGCCCGGGCCCGGCAACCGCCGCAGACCCCGACATATTCACAGGAGCCGCAACGACCTTTATAACTCTTGAAATCCCGCAGATCTTTGAACAACTCGGAATTCTCCCAGATCTCCTTGAATGATTTCTCACGAATATTACCGGCCGATTTGGGGAAATAACTGCAGGGCAGAACCTCACCGTCGACATCGATCAGGCAGATGATCTGCCCGGCCAGACAGCCCTTGGAGCCGCCGGTCGAGAACTGCAGAGTCCGCCGCTGAAAATCGTCACCCTTCTTCTTGGCCTGCTCCAGCACCACCCGGTAATAGCTCGGCGCGCAGGTGGGACGAACCAGCAGTTCATCCTCTGACTTCTCCATCTCGTAATGCCACTCCAGGAGCTCTTCGTAATCCTCTTTGGAGATCAATTCTTTCATGATCTCCTCGCCGCGGCCGGTCGGGACGATCATGAACATGTACCAGGCGGTGGCCCCCATCTTCTTGGCCAGTTGGTAGATCTTGGGGATCTCATCCTGGTTCCGTTTGGTAAAAGAAGAATTGATCAGAAACTTGATCCCTTTCTCTTTGAAGATCTTCATGGCATTGATCGTACTGTCAAAGGCGCCGGGGACGTTACGGAAGTTGTCATGGACCTTATCGGTGGAACCGTCCAGGCTCAAAGAGACCATTTTGATATCGGCTTTCTTGATCCGGTCGGCGATCGCCGGGGTGACCAGAGTACCGTTTGTGGCCAGGCACATTCGCAGCCCTTTGCTGTCGCCATATTCGGCGATGTCAAAAATATCATCACGAAGCAGCGGTTCACCACCGGAGAGCACCACTACAGGGGAAGCATAAGAGGAAATATCGTCAATGACCCGCTTGGCCTCATCGAACGAAAAATCCGGATGACCCTTGGCCTCCAGCTCTGATGAAGAGCGACAATGAACACACTTCAGGTTACAGCGCCGGGTGGTTTCCCAGGCTATCCATTTCGGTTCAAAATCCATCCTGATTCTCCTGAAATTGCTGAAATTGGCTTAAAAAAAACAAACATTTTTTCAGTATAACCAATTATCCGCTTAAGAAAAAGTAAATAACAACAGTTGTTAACCCGTAAATTACACAAGCCTGGACGGGATCATAGAAACGAGGCTGCCACCCCGGCCAGAGTGCTGCGTTCACTCTTCTGCAAAGTTATATGACCATGGAGCGGCTGACCTTTCATCCTGTCTACCGCATAGGAAAGGCCATTACTGCTTGAATCCAGATAAGGATTGTCTATCTGATAGGGATCGCCGGTCAAAACAACCTTGGTCCCCTCTCCGGCCCGACTGACAATGGTCTTCACCTCGTGGGGCGTGAGATTCTGGGCTTCATCGATGATCACATACTGGTGAGGTATCGAGCGACCCCGGATGTAGGTGAGAGCTTCGAGTTCAATGACATTCTCGCGCATCATTTTGTCGATCTTCTGCCTGACGGATGCCGACTCACCCTCGACGGGCTTGCGACCATGGGAACTGAGCAGGAAAGTCAAATTATCAAAGATCGGCTGCATCCAGTGGGCCAGTTTTTCATCTTTATCACCCGGCATAAAACCGAGATCCTTACCCATCGGGATGATCGGCCTGGAGACCAGGATCCGTTCATAGCGCTTGAAGTGGACAGTCGTTTCCAAGGCCGCCGCCAAAGCCAGCAGGGTCTTACCGGTTCCGGCCTGGCCGACCATGGTCACCAGCTGCACTTCCGGATCAAGAAGCAGCTCAAGGGCCATGCGCTGTTCCTTGTTGCGGGGCTTCAAACCGAAGGCCTCGTTATAATCGGGGACCAGGGGCACCAAAACCCCGCCATTCGATGACCTGGCCAGGGCGGTATGCTGTTCGTCATTTTCATCGACCAGGAGGATAAACTCATTCGGCACCGGCGAGCAGGCCTCAAGTTTCAGACTCTTTTTGGCGTATAGTTCATCGATAAGGTTGCCGGGAACTTTCTGCTCACAGTGGCCGGAAAAAAGCTCATCAAAATTGACTTTCTGTTTCTCGAAATCCATCACCTCAATGTCAAGCGCATCCGCCTTAAGCCGGGCGTTGATGTCCTTGGAGACGAAGATGACTTTCTTGCCCTGCTGGAGCAGGGTGAAGGCAACCCCCAGGATCCGGTTGTCAGCGATGTCCATATTCATACCATGGTCGGTCAAATCTCTTTCATGGTAGATCAACAGAGTGCCACCATTATCCATCTTGACGCCCTTGCCTAACCGCC
>CBDVDF010000372.1:0-2617 GCA_965372675.1 uncultured Desulfobacterales bacterium | reverse complement strand
CATTTTCACCAGATATCCCGAACCCGGTAAAGCCAAGACCAGGCTGATCCCGGCCCTTGGTGCGAATGGGGCGGCGGACCTGCAGCGGCGGATGACCGAGGCCACCATCTCGACAGCCCGGAGTTTCAGCGCTGAAACCGGCGTCGAGCTGGAAATCCGCTATGAGGGAGGTAGCCCTTCACTGATGCAGGATTGGCTCGGACAGAACCTCTCTTTCTGCCAGCAGGGACCAGGTGATCTGGGCGAAAAAATGACCCGGGCTTTTGCTGAAGCCTTCACGGTCGGCAGTAGCCGAGTGATGATCATCGGGGCCGACTGCCCGACCCTGTCTCCGACTATACTGACAGCCGGACTGGCCGCGCTTGGTGATCACGACCTGGTCCTGGGCCCGGCCAGTGATGGCGGCTATTACCTGATCGGCCTCTCCGCTCCCTGTCCCCAGCTTTTCAGGGACCGCCCCTGGGGCAACAAACAACTTCTGGCCGAAACCATGGCAACCGCCAAGCGGCAAGCCATTACCTTTCACCTGCTTGAGGAACTGAACGATGTCGACCGACCCGAAGACCTCATTGATCTCGGTGGTCATCCCAACCCTGAATGAAGAAGCCTCCCTGGCCGAGACCCTGGCCCAGTTGCGTGGTATTGATGGGCTGGAGGTTATTGTTGCCGACGGCGGCAGTAAGGATCAGACGATCGCCCTGGCCGAAGAAGCCGGGGCAATGGTCGTCAGCAGCCGACCGGGACGAGGGCAGCAACAGAACAGCGGCGCGGCAGCAGCTACCGGCGACATCCTCCTTTTTCTGCACGCTGACACCATTCTACCGGACGGATTTACGGCCATGATCAGAACTTCTCTGGACCTCAAAGGGGTGGCTGCCGGGGCCTTCAGCCTGGCAATAGATCTGCCGGGTATCACCATAAGGTTCATCGAAAAGATGGCCAATTGGCGCTCAAGGTGGTTGCAACTTCCCTATGGCGACCAGGCCCTGTTCATGACGGCAGAGACATTCCAACGGGCCGGTGGCTTCCCGGAGATCGAGATCATGGAGGACTTTGCCCTGCTGAGAATTCTGGGTAAAAGAGGAAAGATCCGTATCCTGCCGGCAACAGTAATCACTTCCGGACGGCGCTGGCAGAAACTGGGGATACTGCGGACTACTCTGATCAATCAGGCGATGATCATCGGCTATTTTCTTGGCCGCTCTCCAGCTTCCTTGGCCAGTTGGTACCGGAGATCGTCCAGAGCCCGCTGATGTTTCGGTGAAATGACCCGACGCTGTGGAGTCAACAGATCGCTCTCTGCATCGAAAACGGAGATCGCCGGCTCCTTGGGTGTAAAACTGTAACGCAGGTCAGGATCCCTGATAAAGGACATGACCAGGCCCGAAGCGTTGTTCAGAAAGGGATAAAAATAGGACTTGCTGAGGAAAGTGGCGGAGTTGGAAAGGACCCCGGCCAGAACCATGAAGACCAGAATGGTAATGAACATCCCTTTGCCCATGCCGAAAATACCGCCCATGAAGCGATCAAAGCCACCGAGCATCGAAACCTTCATGACCTTTTTCAGGCCCAGCCCCGAAAAGACCACCCCGAGGTAGACCAGCACGAAGAGGAGCATATAGGTGAGCATGAAAGCCAGCTGGGGAGTGGAAATGAACTGGCCGAGAAATCCAGAATAATGGCTGTAATAACGGCCAGCGACCATGAAGGCCAGGACCAGAGCGGCAATAAAAGCAGCCTGCCGGACAAAACCGGTCCACACTCCCCGAGCGGTTAACAGGGAAATTATTAGAATTATTGCAGAATCAATTGAACTCATTAACTTTTATTATTAGTCTTTTTTCGATTAAATTCAAGTTTTTTGAACCATAAATTTTTATTTTTTTATAATAATTATAGCTAGATATACCCAGAACCAAGCCATGAAGCTGCTCAAAAAACTCCAACCGCCGATTTCCACCGCTTCCCTCAAGGAGGTTCTGGGACTTTCGACCACGCCGGAACTGGCGATGATCAAGCTTGACGATCTCCTGGCAATGCAAACCGACGGCGGTCTTGATCCGGCCAGATACCTGGATCCACAGGAACTGGAGAAGTACCTGCTCTTCAAATATGAGAAGCGGCGGATCGAATGGCTGGGGGGAAGACTGGCGGCCAAGAAAGCCGCCCTGGATCACCTGGACATGCCGATCACCGAAGGAACCATGCGCGACTGGCCGGTCTTTGCTGACGAGAACGGCCGGCCCTTTTTCAAGTCAACGGCAGACCCTGAAATTTCGCTCTCGATCTCCCACAGTCATGGTTTGGCTTCGGCAATGGTAGTAACCGGCCCGGCCTGTGGCCTCGATGTCCAGAAAATCTCCGAAGCGACGGTCCGGGTCAAAGAAAAATTCTGCAGTGAAGGCGAGGAAAAGATACTGACTAGTTTCATCTCTACGGACCAGGACCAACCGGCCACCACTCTGACCCTGCTCTGGTCGGCCAAAGAAGCCCTGCGCAAGGCTCTGGGCGGTCATCCCCTGACCGGATTTCTGGTTATGACACTCTCTGAAATAGCACCGGCAACTGAAAACAGCTGGACAATAGAAATGATTGATGCAAAAAAGTGATTAATGCG
>CBDVDF010000371.1:0-2621 GCA_965372675.1 uncultured Desulfobacterales bacterium | reverse complement strand
CTCTTTATTCAGTACAACCATCAACCTTTGAACCGGAAACCTTGAACCCTGAACCTCTTTATTCAGTACAACCATCAACCTTTGAACCGGAAACCTTGAACCCTGAACCACTTTTGATTTTTAACTTTACACTTTTAACTTTTAACTAAAAAAACCCATGCCCTCACATCCCTTTGATTTCGAGATCCAGGCCAATATCTTTTCCACTCCGGAAATGACCGCCATCTTTGCCGAACAACGCCGCTTTGAGCGCTGGCTTGAGTTCGAGGCGGCCCTGGCCACCACCCAGGCTGGACTGGGGATCATCCCGACCGAAGCTGCCGCCGAGATCAGTTGCAAAGCAAAGATCTCCTGTCTAGACCTTGAGGCGATGCGGGAAGGCTATAAAAAGAGCCGCAACTCGCTGATGCCGCTGGTCAAGGCCCTGCGCAATGCCTGTACCGGTGAGCACGGAGAATTCGTCCATTATGGTGCTACCACCCAGGATGTCCTCGATACCGGCCAAATCATGGAATTACGTGAGGTCCTGCGGATTCTATACCGGGACTTGAAAAGCCTTGAGCAGAACCTCCGCGAACTGATCGACGCCCATCGCACCACCCCGATGATCGGCCGCTCACACGGCCAGCAGGCCCTGCCGATAACTTTCGGGCTTAAATGTTCGGTCTGGCTGGCCGAGATCCGCCGCCATACCGAACGGCTGATCGCTCTCTCCCCAAGGCTCATGGTCGGCCAACTGAGCGGTGCGGTAGGCAGCATGGCCGCCCTCGGCGAACAGGGCCGGGAAGTAGCCAGACAAACCCTGGATCGCCTCGGCCTTGCCTATTCACCAGTCTCCTGGCACACCAGCCGTGATAATATCGCTGAAACAGCCAACCTGATGGCGATGATCTGCTCAAGCCTGGAAAAGATCGCCAACGAAGTAGTCGAACTGGGCAAGAACGAGATCGGCGAACTCCGCGAACCGGCCCCGGCCGGGGCGGTCAGCAGCTCGACCATGCCCCATAAACGCAACCCGGTGCTGAGCCAAAGGGTAGGTGTTCTGGCCCGCCAGGTCAGGGCCCTGGCCCCGACAATCACCGAGGCAATGGTCCACGCACATGAACGGGATGGCCGGGCGATCTGGTCCGAATGGCTGGCAATGCCGCAGATCTCTATTTACACGGGAACCGCTCTTAACTATATTAAACAAGTTATTTCCGGCCTCGAAGTGGTGCCGGCAAGAATGAAAGAGAATCTGACCCTGCACGGCGACATGGTCCTCTCCGAGTGGCTCCTCTTCAAGCTCGGAGCCTCGGTCGGTAAGATGAAGGCCCAGGAGATCATGCAGGAGCTCACCGCTGCCGCCCGTTCCAGTTCACGCTCCCTGAAGGAATGTGTCCTGGCTGATGACAATACCGCCGTTCTGCTTAACCAGGATGATCTGGATTTTCTTGACCATCCGGAGAAGTATATCGGCCTGTCAGAATCATTGATAAACGACCTGCTCCAGGACCTTGATACCCGACAGGCCAGCGACCCGGACGAACTATAGATATGGATTGTCATAACCGAATCAGCGGCCACATAACCGATTCACGCTACTACAGCCGTGGCTATACCACCGCCGAGGCCCAAGCTGTATTCTGTGATCAACGTCGCCTGCAGCGCTGGCTGGAAGTTGAAGCCGCTCTGGCGACCAGCCAGGCCGAGTTGGGGATGATCCCGACCGAGGCCGCCGAACGACTAGGTGAGACCGCCAGGCTTGATCTGCTCGACTGTGAGGCGATCAGGAACGGCATTACCGAAACCGGTCATTCGCTGATCCCCCTGCTCGATCAACTGCAACAGGCTGCCGGTCCTGAAGCCGCCCGTTTCCTCCATTACGGCGCTACTACCCAGGATATTCAGGATACCGCCCAGTCCCTTGAGGTCCGCGATATCATCAATATTGTCGATCGCGACCTGGCCCTGATCATCGGAGAACTTTCCAGGCTGGCAGCCACCCACCGTCAGCAGGTGATCATCGGGCGCACCCACGGACAGCATGCCCTGCCCACCACCCTTGGCCTGAAAATGGCGATCTGGCTGGATGAAGTACTCCGCCATGCCGAACGTCTGGAGGAATGCCGTAAAAGGGTTCTGGTCAGCCAGCTCTTTGGTGGAGTCGGGACCATGGATGCCCTGGGCGACCGCCAGCAGGAGTTGCTCGAAAATTTCTCAAAACGGTTGAGACTCGGGATCGCCAGGACCGCCTGGCATACCGCCCGCGACCGGATCGCCGAATTCTTAAACTGCCTGGCGATGCTGACCGGCAGCCTGGCCAAGATCGCCAACGAGATCAGCCAACTGGCCAAAAACGAGACCGGCGAGCTTGAAGAACCTTTCCACATGGGCAAGATAGGCAGCACCACCATGCCCCATAAACGCAACCCGGAACTGTGCGAGCAGGTTGTCGTCCTCTCAAGGCTGACCAAAGCAGCGGCCGGGATCGGCCTTGATGGCCTGATCAATGAACATGAACGTGATTACCGGGCCGTCCGCCTCGAATGGGCCGGGCTGACTGATGCCTCAATGTACAGCTGCGGCGCCCTTGAGCTGATGAAGAACATTCTCAAGGGGCTGATCGTCCACCCGGAACA
>CBDVDF010000370.1:0-2629 GCA_965372675.1 uncultured Desulfobacterales bacterium | reverse complement strand
CGGACAGGGCCATAAATTAATCCTGCTCACCACCACCATCGCCTATATGCTGATCACCATCGAGATCATCATCATGATCTCACCTTTCGCGCTCTACTTCTACTCGGTATACGGACCGATCCTCAACTTTTTCGGAGCATCACCACTGACCAGTTGGACGACTGAGTTTTTTCTGCCGCATATGGTCTTCCCTGATGACCGGCTGATCAACTTCATCTCCTACCTGCAGATCACTATGCTGATCGGGCTACTCCTTTTTTTCTCGGCGGCCATTCCCCTCTACTACGGACGCTTCACCGGTAAAGGGGTGGTACAGATGAGTTTCTATGCGAAGATCAGGCATCCGCAGTACCTTTTCCTGGCCATTTCCGGTTTCGGGCTGCTGCTCTACTGGCCGAGGTTTATTATCCTGATCATGTATATAACCATGCTCTTCGTTTATTATATCCTGGCCCGGAACGAGGAGTGGCGGATGCAGCTTGAACATCCGGATGAATATGAAAAGTACATGCAGAATATCCCGATGTTCCTGCCTGGAGAACCAGGCGGACGTTTATATAAGCTGGCCCTGGGTTGGCTCAAACCCAAATGGCTAGGGATCCTTGCCCTCTATCTCGCCACCTTGGGGGTCGCTGTTTTCCTGGCCATCGGGATCAGAAGTTATGCGATCAACGGCCTGCCCATCGTAGTTACAGCTGAAGCAATGACCGTGGTACCGGTCTTCCCCAGACCGACAGAGGAAGTTAAGGATATCTATACGGCGGCCCTTGGTTCAGCTGAAGTTAGAGCGCAACTGGCAAAAGAACGAAACGCCAATCTTGTCTATATAATGCCAGGCGACTTCTTTCTGACCGCCCTGGTAACCGACAATAACCGCCGTTTCTCAGATGAGATGATCGAAAGATTCCCGGAGATCCTGGAATGGCACCAGTATAAGTTCAGCGGCGGACTTGGGAAATTTTTCAGGATCTTTTACAGTTTCGTTAAAACCCTGGGAACAGTTGAAACTGACTATGATATTGAAAGGCTGGTCTTTGTGCGGGTCCGTGACCGGAACGGCCAACCGCTGAGTGCCGCCAGGGTTTTCGATCTGGGGGTAAAACGGACCCCGGCCCTGATCGTTGATATTGATGCCGACAGCCTCGAAGTGTTGAGCGTTCTACCGACCTCGGATGATCATAAATGGGGTCAAATGCCGATGCCGGTATTCTGAATTAGGCGCCTCTTTAAAGGCCTTGCAGGTAGGAATTGATCTCTTTTTCAATCTGCGCTTCGGTCTCGTCGCCGAGGAAATGGACAGCGACTACCTCCTTGAGGAGACAGGTGCCGACGCTGCATTTGATGCAGCCGATCTCGTATTTATCAAGGATCTCACCGATCTCGGGGTATTCCTCGATCGCTTCCTTGATGTTCCTGTTGCCCAGATCGTTGAGAAGTTCCATGGCCTGCTCCTTTCTGCCTGTTTTCCTTCACTCTACAACGGCCAGCAGAGTCGGGACATGACTTAGGTCAACAGGAGCGGATCATTTTCTGACCAAACCAACCCTCTCCCATCCAGGTCGGGGTAGTTCATCATAACTTGATACATTTATCCCCTTCTTTATTCTTTACTATGCTATCAAGGTTTTTCTGCAGATCCTGATAAGATTTTCTGGCCACAAACAAACCTAGCCGAGGCGAGAGCCGCTGGACCCACCAGGCCAGGCGATACCATGAGGGAACAATGATCACCGGCTTATTGGCTGCGACCGCGTCCAGTGTTTTTTTTGCAAAGACATCGGCCGACATCGGCCTGAACCTTTTCCATAGATCTTTCAGAAGCGCCGGGGTAACACCGACCAGATCACGACCATATTTACCACCTTCAAGGAGCGGGGTCCGAATAACGCCCGGGCAAAGAACACTGACCTGTACCCCATGTACTTCGGCCTCCACGCGCAGGGAGGTGGAGAGACCGACCACGGCATGCTTGGTAGCCGCATAGGAGACCAGACCAGGCGAAGGGCAGAGACCGGCTATTGAGGCAGTGTTGACGATATGGCCGAAGCCCTGCTCGATCATCAGCGGGTAGGCGACCTGGATCCCATTCACCACCCCGTGCAGGTTAACCCCGACAATATAGTCCCAATCATCAGCGGAATGATCACAGGTCTTACCGATGATGCCGATCCCGGCGTTGTTGAACAGGTAGTCGAGACGACCGCAGTTCTCGACCGTATCGTTGATCAGTTCAGCCATCGCCCCGCTATTCCGGACATCTACCTCTGCCGCCAGCGCCTTTCCACCTTCAGCCCTGATCTCGGCGGCAGCCTCTTCGGCAAGTTCCAGCTGGAGATCGGCCAGAATAACTTCCGCACCGCGCCGGGCCAGTTCCACAGCCAGAGCCCGGCCGATCCCAGAGGCCCCGCCGGTAATGATCGCGACTGCGTCCTGATAAATTCGGATCGATCTTTCTTCAGCCATTTCTGCCACCCCATTCTTTATTCTGATTATCACTGCAACTGTTTTTGATAATAAAAAAAGGCCGGCGTCCAGGCAAGGAATTTGAGGGGTGGTTAAATAGTTATAAGTTATAACTAAACAACCACCAGCTGAAGCTGGTGGGTTTAAGATTGCGGACTGAAAGTCC
>CBDVDF010000369.1:0-2641 GCA_965372675.1 uncultured Desulfobacterales bacterium | reverse complement strand
TAAGTTCCTTGAGCATGGTCTCTCTATAACGTATTCAATTGAGATTGCAAAGACATCGTCCGCCAGTACAATATTTACTACGATAGTCTGCTGCTGGCCTGTTCTGTCATTCCTGACCCGGACAGACAACAGGTGCCATCCCTGGAGGATTAAGTTATATTATATACAGGTTTCCGGGCTGCTATATTTTATTGATCAGCAGTTTACACTATTTTTCAACGACTTGTAGCGGGTCTAAAAACTTTCAATGTTGTCTTCCATCTATAAAAAAATGAAAATTTTCAACCTGCCGGCGATCCTTTTCAAGTTGACATTGCTCATCGCCATCATGACCACTCCGACCGTGACCCCGGCCGAAGGATTTTCAGTCGGAGATGAGCGGGAGATCGGCGAAAAGATCCAATCCCTTATCCGTCGGGATTTCAAACTGATCGACCGCCCCGATGTCGCCCAGTATATAAATGACCTTGGCAGAGAAGTACTGGCTGCAGCCGGCCCCCAGTACTTCAATTACCAGTTCTTCGTAATCGACAACAGTGATTTCAACGCATTCGCCGCTCCCTCCGGGCTGATCTTCATCCATTCAGGCCTTATAACCAGCATGAACGAAGAAAACGAACTGGTAGGAGTGATCGCCCACGAGATCGGCCACGTCACCAACCGGCACCTCGCCGACCGTATCAAAAACGCGGCAAAAGTCAATATTGGCACCGTCGCCATGGTCCTGGCCGGGATCGCCCTGGGCTCTTCCGGTGAAGGTGAACTTTCCGAGGCAGTTGTGGTCGGAGCCATGGCTACCGGTGCCTCCCTGAATCTTAAATTCAGTCGGGAGAACGAAGAAGAAGCGGACCGGGTTGCCTTTAACTGGATGGTAACGCTTGGCCGTGATCCTGGATCGCTGTTAAGTATGCTTAGCAAGATGCGGCGTATATCGATCCTGAAAATCGGCAAAATACCCTCCTACCTGCTTACCCACCCTGATCCCGCCCAACGGATGGGTTATGTCAGCGACCTACTGAACGCCTATCCGGGGAGACTACCGGCCACGACCCGGAATAATTTTTCTTTCCAACGGATCCGTTTCCTGATCCTGGCCGATACCAGAGACAATCGGAATCTTGTCCTCCGTCTGCAGAAAAAGATCGCTAACGGGGAGGACCGAGACTACATGGCAAGGTTAGGCCTGAGCCAAGTATACCTGCACGAAGGCGATTTCAGCAAGGCAAGAAAATATCTTACCGAGCTGATCAAAAAATTTCCGGAACAGGCCATTCTTAAAACCGATCTCGGCATTACCTATTATAAAGAAGGAAAAACCCAAAAAGCGCAGGAGATCTTCAGGGAATCCCTCAAATCTGACCGCAATTGCGCCTTCACTATCCTCAATCTGGCCAGAGCTCTTGAACAGGATAACAAACTTGACAAGGCTATAGAGCTTTACGAAGAACTCCTCGCCATCACCCCTACTTTCGCCAAATCACATTACTATCTGGGACACGCCTGGACTAAAGTTGGCCAAGCCGGCCTGGGGCATTATCACACCGGTCTTTACGGTTGGCTGCAGGGCAATAGTGAGCTCGCCGGGTATCATATTGGCAAGGCCCTGGAATTGCTGCCGGCTGACAGCCCCTACCGGATCAGGAGCAAGGAAATGCAGAAGAAGATCATCAGACTCGAAAAGCTTTAAAAAATTCCTTGGTGAAGATCGATCCGGCAAGATGGCCGAAAATTGTTTTGTTTTCAACCCCTTCACTTCACTTTTTCTTTAGTTATTAGCCAACAATTATGCTAACTTATCATTTCGTGATGATCCTGTTTCGATCATTATCACTTATATCAACGCTGGTAGGGGGCTTTGTTGATGGATGAATGGGCAATAGTGCTTAATGACCGGATAATCAAACGCTTTACGATCGAAGAAGGACAGTCGCTGACCATCGGCCGCGGCCAGGAGTCGGACATTGTCGTTGACAACACGGCTATTTCTCGCCAGCACTGCTCGCTAGAGCTTAAGGGCGGGGTATATTATCTTACCGATCTTTACAGTCTCAATGGGACCCAAGTCAACGGCCAGAAAGTTGTCTCGGCAGTACCGGTAAAAAAATCCGATCTTATTCAGGTCAGTAAATTCATCCTGCAACCCTCCGAAACCGTCCTGGCCGAGCAAACAGTTGAATCATTTGCCATCTCCCGGGACGAGGAGCTTGACAAGACTATATTCATTACCGCCAAAGCTGCCCAAAAGTCAAAACCGGGCCAATACCATCTGACCGTCATCTCAGGCCAGGCGGTTCCGGAAAAACTGGCACTGACCGGCAGAACCAGCATTAAGGTAGGTAAAGCCAAGTCATGTGATATTGTCATTTCCGGCCTGTTCCTGGGGAAGACACAATTCTTCATTACCAGGACCCCCAAGCACCTGGCGATCATTCCGCAAGACGGCTTCAGGAAAACCCATTTAAATGGTAAAAAGATCAAAAAAGAAACCAACCTCAGGGTGGGAGATATAATCTCGGCTGGCGGAGTGAGTTTCAAATTTGAATAGATCAGGATAGTGTCGCGTCAAGGATGAAATGGCGAAGATTGCGCTGTATTTTTTTGTGACTGCGAGGCGCGGCTTTGCTAGCATAGTAACAGCGAA
>CBDVDF010000368.1:0-2666 GCA_965372675.1 uncultured Desulfobacterales bacterium | reverse complement strand
CGACAGCGGGGAAGGGATCTGTTCGATGCGATACCACCACTTTCAACTTTCAACAAGGATGGCGGCCAAGGTCGTCAGGTTGATTGCTTCAACTCCTTCGCGAAGAGGATAGCGTTCGTCTCCAGCATAGACAACAAAACAACGGTCAGGTCGCAGGTCTGCCCGGGCTTGGTGAAAACCTTTTCCAAGTTTTGGTGACAAGGTCCGTTTGATCTCTACCGCCCACAACCCCTGTCCCGGAATATCAAGTAGAAGATCGATCTCGGCCCCGGCGGCGGTCCGGTAAAATGACGATATGGTCCGATTCGGCGCCGCGTTGATCAGGGTTTCGATCACAAAGCTTTCCCAGCTCATTCCCGCCACCGGATGACCGAGCAGGGTTTCCCTGTTGCTGATGCCGAGCAGGGCATGAGCCAGTCCGCTGTCCCGGATAGATATCTTCGGTGATCTGACCAGTCTTTTGCCGGTGTTGGCATGCCACGGCGCCAAACGACGCACCAGCAGCAGATCAACCAGAAGATCCAGATACCTGGCCACGGTTTTACCGTCCACAGCCAGGCTTCTTGCCAGTTGCGCCGCGTTCAGGAGAGTGGACTGGCAATGGGCCAGCATGGTCCAGAAACGCCGTAAGGTTTCCGCCGGGATCCTGGGGCCAAGTTGAGGGATATCGCGTTCCAGATAGGTGCGAATGAAATTTTCCCGCCAGATAAAACTCTGTTGATCGTTATCAGCCAGAAAGCTGTCAGGGAATCCGCCTCGCAACCAGAGCCGGTCCTGGGCATCCGGTTCTGCTTCCAAGACATCCAGTGGGTTCAGATCTATATAGGCGATCCGGCCGGCCAGACTTTCTCCCGACTGACGAAGCAGATCGATAGAAGCGGAGCCAAGCAACAGGTAGTGTCCGGATTTGCGGCCCAGTCTACGGTTACGGTCAATAAGGCCCCGTAACACCTCAAACAGGGCCGGCACCCTATGTACTTCATCAATAATGATCAGTTTATCCTGATGGCCGGTCAGGTACAGTTCCGGGTCGGATAGTTTGAGTAGGTCGGTTGGTGACTCAAGATCAAGATAGAGGGATGGTTGTTTGGCGGCGATCATTCCCGCCAGGGTTGTTTTGCCGACCTGGCGAGGCCCGAGCAGGGCTACGGCCGGAAACTGTGCCAGTCTGTTTGACACGATCTGTAAGAGTCGTCTTTCAATCATCCTTGCAATTATAGACATGTGTGCCAGAATTACAAGGATAAAGTCAATGTTGGATTGATAGTGTCTTTTCAATTCGACATTCTTAACTGTTGTAATTCCCTCGCCCCTGAAAGGAAGTAACGATCAAAAAGATCCCTCGTCGCAGGCTCCGTCGGGATGACATAGTAAAAAAAGATCCCTCGTCGCAGGCTCCGTCGGGATGACATAGTAAAAAATGATCCCTGCCGACCAGGGCCTGTCATTCGGAGTCTTCGCTTACCTCGAAACACCCCAAGAGTACTTCTTTCAGGGCGCGAAGTGAGAAATCTTTCTGATCGTAACAACCGCACTTTTACCTTTTCACTTTCAGTTTCTCTCGCCCCTGAAAGGTAGTAACGATCAAAAAGATCTCTCTCTTTGCGATCAGAAGTTTTGGGGTGTTCGAGATGACATGCCTCGAACCTTTGAACCCTTGAACCCTTAAACCTCTGAACCCCAACAGGAAATGGGTTGATAGAATAAAGAAGTCAGAACAAAATTAAGCAGTTGTCTTGGTCCGACCCCTGCGTTTGCGTTTAGAATGACGAAGGATGGAAGATGCTGATCAAAAAGATCTCTCGTCGCCAGCTCCTCGACATGACAGATCATCGCAAGTCATCTCGAATCCCGGCACCTGTCATCCCGACAGAGCCCCGCTCTTCCCCGCTCTAAGTAAACAAACCTTCGCTTATTGAAGCCTGGATGGGTGAATTGATTGTTGACACCACTCAATTGATTGGTTTATATGTTCAATATGAACAGACAAAGCGAGGCAGGCTCCATGTCTACACGGGGCGCCGCCAATAATCTAAGACCTCGAACTACCTCACCTGTTAAGGGGGGGGGCAATATGTTATCGGAGATTCTTTCTTCACGGGTCCGGGCAGAGATATTCAGGCTTCTTTTTGATGGCAGGAAACAGGAGTTGCATATCAGGGCCATTGAAAGGAGATCAACGGCGAGTTTTGCCTCAATTCGTCAGGAATTAAAAAAAATATCCCGCCTTGAGCTGGTTTCAAGCAGACGCGATGGTAATCGTCTCTATTTTAAAGCTAATGCCCTGCATCCTCTCTATCCGGCATTGTTGGAGTTGGTCTCGAAAACTGTCGGCTTCACGGCCCTTTTACAAGAGGCTCTTGATGTCCCGGAAATTCAGCTTGCTTTTGTTTTTGGTTCCCTGGCCAGAAATGAAGAACGGGCAAGGAGCGATATTGACTTGCTGGTCATTGGCGATACGGGTTTGCGCAAGCTTTCTTCACTCCTTTCCGGTCTGGAAAGTAAAATAGGCCGGGAAATTAATCCCCACACGTACAGCAAAGATGAATTCAGGGAACGAAAGATTGCCGAGGATCACTTTGTATTGAAAGTGTTGAAGGACAGCAAAATTTTTATTATTGGTACAGAGCATGAGCTTGGAAGAATTTGAGCGGAAGGGCTGGGTC
>CBDVDF010000367.1:0-2685 GCA_965372675.1 uncultured Desulfobacterales bacterium | reverse complement strand
TGTCCAGATCAGGGAATAGAGGGCCAGCATATCCTTATCCAGGAGGGCGGCCATTTTTTCCGGGGTATTCGTGACATCGGTGGGCCGGACAGCCTCATGGGCATCCTGGGCTGATTTCTTGGTCCGGTAGATATTGGCTTTGGCGGGCAGGAACTCTTTGCCGTAACTGGCCGCGATATAGTCTCTGGCACCGGCTATTGCATCGTCGCTGATTCTGGTGGAGTCAGTACGCATATAGGTGATCAGTCCGGTGGGACCTTCGTCACCCAACTCGATCCCCTCATAGAGTCGCTGGGCCATGGTCATGGTCTTCTTGGCGGAGAACCTGAGCTTGCGATTCGCCTCCATTTGCATACTACTGGTGATGAATGGCGGGGCCGGGTGTCGTTTTTTGCCCTTCTTTTTAACCTCAGAGACAGTAAACTCTGCTTCCTTGAGTTCCTTATAGATCTTGTCTGCGGTATCTTTGTCTCCGACCAGGTATTTTTTGGCGGCGGCCTTTTTGCCGTCGATCTTTTCCAGGTTCGCTTTGAACGGCGGCGGTGTTTCCCCTAGCAGACTGGTGGTTATGGTCCAGTATTCTTCCGGATTGAAGGCCTTGATGGCCTGATCCCTTTCGCAGATCATTCTTACTGCAACGGACTGAACCCGTCCGGCACTGAGTCCCCGTCGTACCTTTTCCCATAACAGCGGTGAGATCTGATAACCGACCAGGCGATCGAGGATCCTTCTGGCTTGCTGGGCCTCAAAAAGTTTCAGGTTCAGTTCGCTATGGTTCTCGATTGCTGCCAGGATCGCCTTTTTGGTAAGTTCGTGGAAAAGGACCCGGTGGAGGGGTTTCTTGCTTTTTTTGAGGCATTCCGCGATGTGGTAAGCTATCGCTTCCCCTTCACGGTCAGGATCTGGGGCCAGAAATATCTCATCGGCTTTTTGAGCCGCCGCCCGCAATTCCTTGATTATTTTACTTTTACCCCTGATCATCACGTAATTAGGGGTGAAATCCTTTTCGACATCAACACCGAGAGTGCTGACCGGCAGGTCACGGATGTGGCCCACCGAGGCTTTGACTATGAAGGCTTTGCCCAAGTAGCGCTGCAGGGTTCTGGCTTTAGCGGGTGACTCGACTATGATCAGGGATTTGGCCATTATTTTTTCCGTTCTTTTATTGTTTGAGTTGGTACTGACGCCCGGGCAAAACTACACATAGCCCTTTAAGCTCTAAGGTCAGCAGCAATTCATTTACTTTTTTAACCGGCATTTTGCTGCCGACAATAACATCATCGACAGTTTTTGGGTAGACCTCAAGCAGATCAAGTATTTTTTTTTCTTCTTCGCTGGTTTCCGGGACATTTTCCCTGACCTGGCCCTTTGGCCCGGAGGATGACAGCTGATCTCGGTCGGGAGTTGATCCCGGCGGTAGTTCACAGATAATGTCGTCAACATTAAGGACAAGTTTAGCCCCGGCCTGCAGCAAGCGATGGGTGCCGGTACTCTTGATCGAATCGGCCCGTCCGGGTACGGCAAATACTTCCCGGCCCTGATCGAGGGCCAGATCGGCGGTGATCAGGGAGCCGGACCGCCTGGCGGCTTCGACGACCACAACCCCGGAAGCCAGGCCACTGATCAAGCGGTTGCGGGCCGGAAAGCGAAAACTGTCGGGGCTGGTTCCCAGAGGATATTCGGAGACGATAGCTCCGTTAGCCGGGATAATTTTGAATAGTTCACGGTTCTGTCCCGGGTAGATAATATCAAGGCCGCAGCCCAGTACCGCGATGGTTTCACCGCCACCACTCAAGGCTCCCCGGTGGGCGGCGGCGTCGATCCCCAGGGCCAGGCCGCTGATGACGGTAAAGCCGCGGACGGCCAGCTGGCGGCTGAGTTCTTCGGCCATTTGCAGGCCATAAACGCTGGCCGCTCTTGAGCCGACCATGCTGACGGCCGGTTTGTTGAGTACGCCTGTATTTCCTTTGACGTAGAGGATCACTGGTGGGTCCGGGATGTTTTTCAGCCCCACAGGAAAATTTTCGTCATCCCAGCAGAGGATGGTGATCCCTGCCCGGGCAGTCCTTACCAGTTCTTCTGCCGCGGCATCCCTTTGCTCATCCCGGCCAATGGCGGCCAGGGTCTTTTTCGTCAGTCGGCCAGCTGTTTTCAGCAACTCTTTTTTGGGAGCGGCCAGTACTTTGGCCGGACTGCCGAAATGATCGACCAGGCTTTTAAGGCCGCTGGGGCCGAGACCCGGAGTAAGATAGAGGGTAAGCCATTCTTTGGTTGGACTCATGGCAAATATCCAGGATTAGACACAGGCGATGTTCGGTCTAAAGAGTTGTATTTATTGGTGTTTTGTAGAATCGAAAATGGTGTGCATTAAAGCCGCAGCAACTATTATAAAGCAAGGATCCGGCCGGCTGTCCATCATTTTTGCCGGCTTGTGTTGGTTAGGAATGTCTGGTGATCTGTTAACGGTCTTCGTCAAATCCAGTCAGGGGGGTCTTGCGACTTGGGTGCTTCATCTTCTTGATCGCCTTGGCTTCGATCTGGCGGATCCTTTCTCTGGTAACTGAAAAGTTCTTGCCCACTTCTTCAAGGGTAAGGTCAACTTCGGTGTCGAGACCGAAGCGCATCCGCAGGACACTTTCCTCTCTCGGAGTCAGGGTGGACAGGACGTTACTGAGGCTTTTCCGC
>CBDVDF010000366.1:0-2692 GCA_965372675.1 uncultured Desulfobacterales bacterium | reverse complement strand
AGAACAATTTCCTTCCACAGAGACGGCGTGTGAGTGGATTCGTGGGCACTTTCTTTATCCTCGATCTTCCACATCGGCATGGGCAGGCCCCAGGAAAGCCGCAGTCCTTCTTCCAGATATCGGGGCGGTTTATTCCAATCATAATAATCCCGCTCCAGTTTACGTAATAGAACACTGCGCTCCGGGTGGCCGAGCCAGATACGGCGCTGCTGGTCGTTTTTGAAACCACGGGGCCAGCAACACTGGCCATCGCGCAGGACTTCCCCCTCGATAATATTTGGCGGACCTTCGGTGTAGACCAGCTCATGAAAACTGTAATACGGGTTGCCGGGATCATTTTCATCAACCATCCCTAAGGCGAACTCCACAAGACCTTCGACCAGATCCTCCTTGCCCCTGCTATGACAATTGTAGCATTTGTTCCTGATGAAGATCGGATGGATATCGTCACCCCAGGTGACCCCAGGCAAGAGGTCGGCCGCCACCGCATCCTGCTCCAGTTGGGGCATAATCTTTACCCCCATGGCTGCCAGCCGTGCCGGGAGCAATAAGGACGGCCATAATTAAGCAGGAGAAAAATATTGAACTTGAAACACCATTATATCGCTGGGACATTGCAGCATACCTCTGGATTGGCCGTGTCAATTCATTTAAACCTTTGAACCCTTGAACCAGATTCTTTCAGGGGCAACCCAAAAACCCGTCCTTCGGGCCGGGTTGTCTACGCTTGCAAATCCTTTTTGATCTTCTCAAACTCTTCCTGGCTGATCTCACCCTTTGCGTAGCGCTTTTTCAGGATCTCTTCGGCGGATTCCATCTGCGCACCGCCTTTGCCCTTATCGGTCAGTAACTTGATCAGATAAATTACTCCGACAATGATCACGACCCAGAACAAGGCCATGAAGATCATGCCGCCACCACCCATTCCCATGCCGTAATCTCCGAACATATGCATCATCAACCTCCATTATTTCTTGTCATGAAATTTTCACGCTCCTTAGCCTCAGGGCATTGCCGATCACCGAAACTGAACTGAGACTCATTGCTGCCGCAGCGATCATCGGCGACAGGAGAATACCGAACAGAGGATAAAGCACTCCGGCTGCCACCGGTACGCCAAGGGAGTTATAGATAAAAGCGAAGAACAGGTTCTGCTTGATATTGGCCATGGTGGCGCGGCTTAGTTTCCGGGCCCGGACAATGCCGATAAGGTCGCCCTTGACCAGGGTAACCCCGGCGGACTCCATCGCCACATCGGTGCCGGTACCCATGGCGATACCGACCTGGGCCTGGGCCAGGGCCGGGGCATCGTTGATGCCGTCACCGGCCATCGCCACCATCTTGCCCTCATCCTGGAACTTCTTGACTGCCGCCGCTTTTTCGTCCGGCAAGACCTCGGCCACCACCTCGTCGATATCAAGTTTGGCTGCCACGGCCTCGGCGGTTGCCCGGTTGTCACCGGTCAGCATCACCACCCGCAAGCCTTCCTTGTGGAGCTGGCTGATCGCTTCTGGGGTTGACTCCTTGATCGGATCTGATACCGCCAGCAGTCCTGCTATCTTGCCGTCCACGGCCACAAACATCACGGTCTGTCCTTCTTTACGCATATCTTCAGCCCGGCCGGACAACTCGGCCGTATCGATCCCACCATCGTCCATCAGCTTCAGATTGCCGAGCAGGACTTTGGCCCCATCAACAGTACCGGCAACTCCCTTGCCGGTGATCGAATCAAAATCGTCCGGCTCTACCGGGGTAACCTCGCGTTCAACTGCCCCGGCCACTATTGCTGCTGCCAGTGGATGCTCACTTGATCTTTCCAGGCTGGCGGCCAAGAGCAGGAGTCGGGCTTCATCGATACCATCTGCCGTTATTACTCCGGTTAGTTTCGGCTTACCCAGGGTCAGGGTGCCGGTCTTGTCGACGACCAGGGTGTCGATCTTGCGCATGGTTTCGATAGCCTCGGCATTCTTGAACAGTACCCCCATGGTGGCGCCCTTGCCGGTGGCGACCATGATCGACATTGGCGTGGCCAGTCCCAGGGCACACGGGCAGGCGATGATCAGGACCGAGACTGCTACGATCAGGGCGTAGGCCAGTTGCGGTTCCGGACCAAAGAGATACCAGACCCCAAAGGCCAGAGCGGCTATGGAGATAACCGTCGGCACGAAATATCCGGCCACCAGATCGGCCAGTTTCTGGATCGGGGCTCGACTGCGCTGGGCATCGGCCACCATCTTGACGATCTGGGCCAGCAACGTATCACTGCCGACTTTCTCGGCCCGCATGGTCAGTGATCCTGTGGTGTTAACGGTCGCGCCGATTATTTTGTCACCGGCCTGTTTGGTGACCGGGATCGGCTCACCGGAGATCATCGACTCGTCAACAGCACTGCTGCCGTCGACAACCTCACCGTCGACCGGCACCTTTTCACCGGGCCTGATCCGCAGGACATCGCCGGCCTGGACATGCTCCAGGGGAATATCAACTTCTGTACCGTCAGGCTTGATCAGGCGGGCCGTCTTGGGGGCCAGCCCCAGCAGGGCCTTGATCGCCGCCCCTGTCTGGCTACGGGCCCGAAGTTCGAGGACCTGGCCTAGGAGGATCAGGGTGACGATGACCGCCGCCGCCTCGAAATAGACCCCCACCGCGCCTTCCGGGCAGAGGATCACGGAGACGCCCGAGGCAGCGGCAG
>CBDVDF010000365.1:0-2699 GCA_965372675.1 uncultured Desulfobacterales bacterium | reverse complement strand
CTGAAAAGATATATCTATCCGGAGGCCTTTGCGACAACCAGCTGTTCATCAGGAGCCTGCCCTGTGAAGTAGTGCCACTTGGCCGCTTCGTTCTCCTGGCAGGCCTGCAGAAAATCCGGGAAGAAGCCAAGTCAAAATAACTTTATCCCCTTTCCTGCCTGACCAACATTTCCACCATTAAGACAAATGCCACCTCACTACAACCAGCTGGAATAATTACATAAAATCGCAGTTTCACCCTCCACCCGATAAAAGCGGCCAAAAAACCTGCCGATACAATCAGTTAAGCAAACAAGCACCTATATAACTCTTGACCATCCATTAACAGACATATATCATGGCGTGGATAGGCGATCATGCTCTGGGGGAGAGATTTTCGTGATACGTGGGAGAGGGGGGATTTCTGTTCTGGTGATCACCCTTCAAACAGAGCCAACCCGGAGGGAGGTTGGAGATGGCCAGAAAACCCAGCTACGCAGAGCTGGAGCAGGTGATCACGGGTCTTGAAGAAGAAGTCTGCCGCCATCGGCAAGACATACCCCTTCTAAAAGCAGACCATGCCCGGCTCCGGGCCGTCTTTGAATCGGCTATCCATGCCATTGTCATGGTCAACGACCGGGGCAGGATCGCTGAATGGCCACCCCAAGCCGAACTTCTTTGTGGCTGGAGTCGTGACGAGATAATCGGCCAGCCGGTCTCCAGGATCATGCCCAGCCGCTTCCGTAAAATGCATAAATCCATGATGGCTGATGTTCTGGCCGGGAAACGCGGCAGGAATTTCGGCAAAAGGATCGAGACCACCATTCTCTACCGGGATGAATTCGAAGTGCCGGTGGAATTGGCCGTGGCCCTGACCAGGATTGGTGACAGTCAGGAATTCACCCTTTTCATGCATGACATCACCGAGCGCAAAAATTACGAGGCCCAGTTGCACCATCGGTCGATCACCGATGAACTAACCGGCCTTTTCAACCGGCGTGGCTTCATGACCCTGGCCGACAAGCAGTTAAAACTCGCTTCTCGCAGTAAAGATAACATCTTTCTCCTTTATGCCGATTTCGATAACATGAAATGGATAAACGATACCCTCGGCCATCAGACCGGAGATAATGCCCTGATCGAAACAGCGGTCATTCTGAAGAACACCTTCCGTCAGGCTGATCTGATCGGCAGGGTCGGCGGGGACGAATTCATCGTCCTGATGACTGACCACGATAAGAACAAGAATGAACAAACGGTGATCAAACGTCTGGAAGCAGAGATCAAAAAAGCCAATGCCCTGAAAAACAGAGAGTACAAGATCATGCTTAGTATCGGCACCGTCAGCTATAAATACAACCGGAGCTGTTCGATCGACGAGATGATGATCAAGGCTGACCAGTTGATGTACGAGGACAAAAGAGAAAAGAAAGAAGCGGGCAACTACAATCATTCCTGACCAGACTATTCCGGACTCCGTCCCGGCCACCTGCCGCTGACAGAGCTGTCTTTATCCCCATAAACCCAGACCACCCTCGCAATGGAAAGATCCTTCCTGCCAACCAGCCATAAAGAAATGCAAGCCAGAGGCTGGGACCGCCCGGACATTGTCCTGGTCACAGGTGACGCCTACATCGATCACCCATCCTTCGGGATCGCCCTGATCGGCCGCTGGCTCGAAGCCCATGGCTTCAGGGTGGCCATCCTGGCCCAGCCCCGTTACGGGGATTGCCTTGCTTTTCAGGAGTTCGGCCCGCCGCGGCTGTTTTTCGGGATCACCGCCGGCAACCTTGATTCGATCGTCGCCAATTACACCGGCAACGCCAAGGTCCGAAACGAAGATTCTTACTCTCCTGGCGGCAACCCCTATTTCGGCGAGAAAAAGCAAAAATCCGAGCGTCGCCGACCGGACCGGGCCACCATTCGTTACGCCACTCTGGCCAGGGAAGCCTGCCCGGGTGTGCCGATAATTCTCGGTGGCCTCGAAGCCTCCCTACGTCGTTTTGTCCATTACGACTATCAGCAGGCCAGGCTCAGGGCCTCGGTGCTGACCGATGCCAAGGCTGATCTGCTGATCTATGGAATGGCCGAAAGAGCCATCCTGGAGGTCGCCCGGAGAATTGACCACAACGAGCCGCTCACCGGCATCGCCGGGACATGTGAGCGGCTTAGCGAAAAGGAGCTCAGGCTCAGGGCCGGCGAAGAAGAAACTCTTGTCCTGCCTTCCTGGGATGAGATCAATGAAGACTCAAAAAAGTTCATCGCCGCCGAGCTGGCCATCGACAAACATGTCCGCAGCATCTCATCGCAACCGACAAGCCAGAAACAACAAGCAATGTTCATCTGGCAGAACCAGCCGGCCGCGCCCCTGACCCAGGAAGAACTTGACCGACTCTACAGCCTGCCTTTCCAGAGAGCTCCCCATCCGAGCACTCCCGATGTTCCGGCCTGGCGGATGATCCGCGATTCGGTAACGATCGTCCGCGGCTGTTCGGGCAACTGCTCCTTCTGCGCCATCACCAGACATCAGGGCCCCCTGGTAACCAGCCGCAGTGTCGAGTCAATTACCGATGAAGTCAGGACCATCAGCAAGCTGCCCTATTTCAAAGGCACGATCAGCGATCTGGGCGGCCCGACCGCCAATCTCTTCGCGACCTCCTGCCGGCTGGAAGACTGCCGCCGGCACGACTGCTTTTATCCGACCCTCTGTAAACATCTGG
>CBDVDF010000364.1:0-2700 GCA_965372675.1 uncultured Desulfobacterales bacterium | reverse complement strand
CGATAAGCAGAGGGCGCTCCGACTGCTGACTTCCGCCTTGCGTAATTTTGACGAGGCGGCGATCTTCACGATCCACAGTTTTTGCAGAAGAGTTTTGAACGAGCACGGTCTGGAAAGCGGGGTTATTTTCGATACCAAACTGGTTACGGACCAGCACGAGCTATTGAAAGAGATCTGCGAAGATTTTTTCAGGATAAATTTTTATGAGGTCTCAGCCCTGATCGCCTCGTATTGTTTTAAAAAGTTTGCCCCTGCCGAGTTGCGGAAAAAGCTGGGCAGCATCTATGCCAGAGAAGATGTGCTGATCATCCCTGCCGGTAACGTCAAACAGAGTCTTAGTGAACTGGAGCTGGCAGAAAAGGAGTATCGGAAAAGTTTTGCGACAATGGCGGCTTGTTGGCGAAAAGATCGTCGCTCAGTTACGGATATTCTGCTTAACAGTGAGGCGTTAAAACGGAATATCTATCGGCTGAAATCGGTTCCCGCCTGGCTGGCCGCCCTGGATCGGATCACCACTGACAACAACCCACCGCATCATCTCTTTAAGGATTTTATAAAGTTCACTTCTTCGTCACTGACCGGAGCGCTGAAGAAGGGGCAGACGGTGCCGCTGGGCCGCTTCTTTGACCTTTGTGAAGAGTTCCTGCAGATCTGGTTCAGGTTGCAGGAAGGTCTGGAGGTCCATGCCCGCAACCTTGAGGCGGAGCTTTTCCCTTTTGTCAGGCAGGAACTTAAAGTCCGTAAAGACAAAGTCGGCATCCATTTTTTCGACGATCTTCTCAACGACCTGGCCACGGCCTTGCAAGGTGCGGGGCGTGATGAGCTGCCCCGGCTTTTACGGGCGAAATATAAAGCGGCGATGATCGATGAATTCCAGGATACCGATCCGGTTCAGTATGGCATATTTTCCCGGATATTTATGGCGCCAGACTCTCTGCTGTATCTGATCGGGGATCCTAAACAGGCGATCTACAGTTTCCGCGGAGCGGATATTTTTGCCTATATCAAGGCCGTTGGTGAAGTCGAAAGTCGTTATACCCTGTCCGACAACTATCGTTCGGGCCCCGGTCTGGTCGCGGCGGTTAATGCGGTTTTTGCCGGTAGTTCAGCGCCCTTTGTTTTCGAGGAATTATCGTTCAAGCCGGCCCAGGCGGCCGAGAAGGATCGTGACCTGCTGTTGGTTGACGGTACAGAGGAAGAGGCGTTCCAGTTTAATTTTTTTAAAAGAAATGATGCTGATCGCCAAGCCTGTCGGTTGATCAACAAAGAGGATGCCCGGCAACAGGTTCTGGCCTGGCAGACCGCGGAGATCTGCCGTCTTTTGCAACTCGGTCGGGAGGGCAGGGCGATGATCGGCAAGCGGCCCCTTGCTGCCGGAGATCTGGCGATCCTGGTCAGGACCAATCGTGAAGCTCGCCAGGCCCAGAGGGCTCTCGCCCGGTCCGGGGTTACCAGTGTTATCAATAGCTCCGAGAGTCTCTTTGCCTCCCGGGAGGCGGTGGAGGTCAGAACCATTCTACAGGCCGTGGCGGATGGCGGCAGTCGGCGCCGGGTCAGGGCGGCGCTGGTGACGCGGATCCTGGCTGTCGCCGGCGCTGAGATGGATCTTTTTTTAGACGAGGAGAACCTGCTGGCTGACTGGTTGGAAAAATTCAGGGGCTATCACGATCTATGGTTCAGGAAGGGGTTTGCCACCATGTTCTCTACCTTTCTGGAGAGAGAGAAGGTCAATGTAAGGCTGCTGTCTTTGCCGGATGGTGAGCGCAGTCTGACTAATATCCTCCATCTCCTCGAAGTCCTGCATGTTGCCGCTGAAGAGTACGGCCTGGGTATAGCCGGGCTGATAAAATATCTCGGAGAAAGGATCGGTTCTATCGATGAACAACCGGCGGACGAGCAGCAGTTGCGGCTGGATAGTGATGCTGATCTGGTCCAGATCGTTACCATTCACAAATCCAAGGGTTTGCAGTATCAAATCGTTTTCTGTCCATTCTGCTGGGAGGGCAGCCGCCTTTCGGGTAAGGGCAAGAAAAACCGGGCCTATCTTTTTCACGATCCCGATGAGCATAATGTCCTCAAGCTGGATATAGGATCTCCTGACCAGGAGAACAGCCGTCGTCATGCCATCCGTGAAGAAATGGCCGAGAATCTCCGTCTGCTCTATGTTGCCCTGACCAGGGCGGTTCAGCGCTGCTATCTGGCCTGGGGGCCGTTCAGTGGTGGTGGAAGTTCGGCTCTGGCCTATCTTCTCCATGGCTGGCGAGCGGAAGATGAGTTGCCGTGGGCCGGAGATAATCTGGCCGGGCTGGATGATGACGAGATAGTTGAGGACTTAAAGAAACTTGTGGCAAGATCCGGCCAGGCCATTTGTCTGAACAGATCTGCCGGGGCGCCAACAACTGCTGTGTTTAATCCGGACCTTCAGCCGGAGATCAGCGGTGCCAGGTCCTTCAGCATAAAACTGGCGACGGATTGGCGGATCAGCAGCTTCTCCTCCCTGGCCCGACAACATCAATCCCACCTGCTGCCTGTCGTCGGTGCAGGGGAGGAATTTACGACCGGGTCAGCGCCTGTCCCCGGGATCATCGGTTTTCCGCGGGGGGCGGCGGCGGGGACATTTCTCCATTCTATTCTTGAAGATCTGGACTTCACCTTTACTGATCAGGCGCTCTTAAGCACCTTTCTTGGCGAACGCCTGCG
>CBDVDF010000363.1:0-2703 GCA_965372675.1 uncultured Desulfobacterales bacterium | reverse complement strand
ATCCTTGGCAGAACGGGGCAAGGCGCCGATGACCGGCACTTCGGTATAGTGTTCTATCGACCGGCGGACAATGCTTTCATGACGACTGGTACCTATCCGGTTAAGGACCACCCCCTTGATATCCACCCGTCGGTCAAATTTCTGACATCCGCCCACCAGGGCGGCAATCGTCCGGGTTGATTTTGTGCAATCCACCACCAGCAAAACCGGCAACCGTAAAAGCACCGCCAGCTCCGCCGTGCTGTATGAACCTTCAAGGTCCACCCCGTCGAACAAGCCCCTGTTGCCTTCAATGATCGTATGATCAGCGCCGCAGATCCTCTGCTTAAACGACTTGATGATCACTTCTCGTTCCAGCAGATAGGGATCAAGGTTGCAGCATGGCACCCCGGCGGCAAGCCCCAACCAGCCGGCATCGATATAGTCGGGACCTTTCTTGAAAGGCACAACCCTGCTGCCCCGCCGAGCCAGAGCTGCCGTGATCCCCACCGCCACTACGCTTTTACCCGAGCCGCCACTTAAACCGGCAACGATAATGCCTGTAGGCCCTGCCTTTTCGGGAGGATTGTCAGAACCGCTATTTTTATTTACTGATGTCACCATTTTACACGCATGCCCAATTTTATTTGCCGGTCGTAATTCTTGGCGGAAAACAAGATATTTACCGCAGATCTATCGCTAATTCAAAGTTTTTGACTATATATTTACATTATGTTAATTTCTGCCCCTTGTCGATAGCCGCCCCAGTGCTTACATATCTTCTAGTTGATGGTCCCTGGGCCCGACAGGAGAAATTAATAATTCTCTCCAGAGCCATTTAGCAGCATGCTAGATGGACCGCCGACAGATCTGTTGACGAAACATCCATAAATTCCTTTCAGCAAGGCAAATTTAAATATTGAGGATCAATTATGTCTGAAAATGCACCGACCGAAGACCTGCCCAAGGTTATCGAAGAACTTGAAAAGAAGTGTAAAGAGTTGCCGGGCAATGTCGTCGCCCACCATCATCTGGCCGTAGTTTACAGAAAGGCAGGCAGAACCGCTGACGCCTTGAGTGAGCTGGAAAGATGCCTGGAGATCGACCCCCATTCAGCCCAGGTCCTGGTCAACATTGGCGCGGTCCATTTGGAAAACAGCGATTTTGACAAGGCCCTGGCCGCCAACGAGCAGGCTCTGAAGATCCTTCCTTCCTCAGCCGAAGCCCATGCCAACCTCGGGATGATCTGGTGGCAGAAAGGTGATGGCGACCGTTCGATTGCTGCCTACAAAGAGGCTCTCAAACATGATGCCAAAATGGTTACCGCCTGGTCGGGACTGACCTCGGCCCATATTATGGCCGGCAATTTCAGCGAAGCCCTGAAAGCAGCCAAAGACGGGGTTGCACTGGACGCTGATTTCCCGATGGGCCAGAACAATCTGGCCGTGGCCCTCTTCCACACCGAAGACTTCAGCGGTGCAAAAGCTGCCGCCGAAAAGGCCAAAGGGCTTGGTTTCCCGGTCGATCCTCGCTTCTTTGAGGCGATCAACAAAGAAATCTGATCATGGCCAAAAACGCAAGCATCAAAGTCCTGCCGTGGTGCCCATTCTGCGGTGATAATGTCGAGAAGCCCCGGGAACCGGTCCAACGCAAGATGGACGAGTTCACCACCGGCACCTGCGCGTGCGGGGCCGTTTTCACCTGTGACCCGACCGGTTTCAATATTGGTGCCGCCATGGTCGAATGCCTGGTCCATGCCTGTGATGATAATTGGGACCTGGCCTGGGAGCTGACGGCAGACGAGGATTATCTCTCCGGTCGACTCGACAATTACGACGAGCAGACCCACCAGGTCGTCGAGCTTGGCCATCTGGACGGCAGGCGGATAAAGGGCATCCTTTATTTTATCCGCCTGAGCAAGGATTACGCCGAACTCTCCAAGCGCCTGGGTGATCAGAAGCAGGAGCATGATCAGAGCCTGGCGCCTCCTTCCTCTAAAGATATTCCGGAGATGGAGCCGGCTCGTGACCCCAAACGTCAGAAAAAGCGGGCCAAAAAACAAGAAGTTGCAAGAATGGCAGACGCTGCCGATATTGACGGCCTGGTGGACCTGGCCTTTGATGATCTCAAGACCCTGCGCTTTCTGCAAAGGCTACTTTATGCCCCGGAGGAAGCGAAGCGCTGGCAATACGCCCATCTGATCGGCCAGGTCTGTCGGCGCTTATCCACCCGTAAACCCGGGGCGGTCAGCGACCTCCTGCATCGAATGTATGAGGCATGCTCTGATTCGGCAGCTACCCACTGGGGCCTGCTGGAAGCGGTCGGTTCGATCATCGCGGCCAGATCGGACATATACGGGGCCTTCACCCGGCATCTCCTGATGTTCCGCAATACGGATTCATCAAGAAACCATATTTTATGGGCAATAGGCACCATTGGGGCCAAACGGCCCGACCTGGTCCGCAACACCCCCTTCTACAGCCTCTTCCCCTTTGTCAATCATCCGGAGCCAACCACCCGCGGTCTGGCGGTAAGATTATTCGGGATGATCAACGCCGATGAGGTCAAGAGCCAGATCACCGAGTTGGTCGATGATCTGGAAGAATTTGTTTTTTATGAGGAAGGACAACCGGTCACTACCACAGTTGGCAAACTGGCCCGCGCAGCCTTAACAAAAATGGAAACCGATAAAAATGAAAGAGATTAAATCTCAGCCGAAGCAGA
>CBDVDF010000362.1:0-2725 GCA_965372675.1 uncultured Desulfobacterales bacterium | reverse complement strand
GTCTCGATGGGGCTTCGATCGAGTTAATCAAAGGTAATGGCGAGGCTGCAGCTGCCGCATCGCATCTCCGGCAGATTTTGGCCGGTGAGGCCGGGGCCTGTCTGGACATGGTGCTACTCAACGGCGGCGCCGCCTTAATGGCCGCCGGTAAAGCAGCGGATCTCAAGGCCGGGGTTGAGTTGGCCCGGGGAATCGTGGCCAGCGGCGCAGCCCTTGCCAAGGTCGATGCCCTGGCAGCTTTTTCCGGAAGCTGAATCCTCTTGGTAAATGACCCTCTGATCAGTTATAAAGGCAAAATGATTCTTGATAAAATAGTTAGCCGTAAAAAAGAGGAGGTAGAAGAACTCCTCAGCCGCGGCGGCGAGGAGCCTCCTGAACAGGTTGACCCGCCCCGGGGATTTCAGCGCAGTCTGGTCGATCATGATGGTATCGCCGTAATTGCCGAGGCCAAGAAGGCCTCGCCCTCAAAAGGGGTGATCTGTGCTGATTTTGATCCGGTAGAAATAGCCGCTGATTATGAAAGAGGCGGTGCTCAGGCCCTTTCCGTTCTTACCGATGTTGATTTTTTCCAGGGTTCCCTTGCTTATATTCCCATAGTCCGCGACCGGGTCGGGTTGCCGGTCCTCCGCAAGGATTTCATGATCCACGAAGCCCAGATCCACCAGGCTCGTGCTTTCGGAGCCGATGCCATCCTGTTGATCGTTGCCATTCTTGACAAGTTCCAGCTCCGGGATTTTCGTTTGCTCGCCGAGGAGCTGGGGATGGATTGCCTGGTCGAGGTCCATGATGAGTGGGAAGGGGAAATGGCTGTTGAGGCCGGCTCCCGGCTGATCGGGGTCAACAATCGCGACCTGCGGGACTTCTCGGTCGATATCAACACCACCCTGCGGGTGCAGAAAATGCTTCCCGGGGAGATTCCGGTGGTCAGTGAATCGGGGATCGCTGGTTATGATGATGTCAGAAAACTGTCCGAGCACGGGGTGGCAGCGGTTCTGGTCGGAGAGTCCCTGATGCGGGCTGCTGACCGGGCTGAGGCCCTCCGGAAGCTGGTCAGCCGGTCATGATAGAGGGAGAGTAGATGTTCAAGAGAACGAGAATCAAGGTTTGCGGGATCACTGAGCAGGCTGATCTTGTCCATGCCGTCAGTGCTGGTGCCGATGCCCTCGGTTTTATCTTTGCCGGCCACAGTCCGAGGCGTGTGGATCCGGAGAAGGTCAAGGAACTTGTTAAGTCGATTCCCCCTTTCGTCGATGCGGTGGGGGTGTTTGTCAATGAAGATCCTGACCTGGTGACCGATATCATCAAGTACTGCGGTCTGACCATGGTCCAGTTGCACGGTAAGGAGCCGGTTGATTACTGTCGGTTGATGCCGGTAAGGGTGCTTAAAGCGTTTGCGGTCAGAGCCGACAGCGATCCTGCAGAAATGGAGGTCTATGCAGGTGTGGCTGCCGGTTACCTGCTCGACACTTACCACCAGGACCTGGCGGGTGGAACCGGCCAGACCTTTGACTGGCAACTGGTCAAGGAGCTGCGAATCCCCGGTCCGGTCTTTCTGGCCGGTGGCCTGGGGCCTGGTAATGTCGGGGAAGCGATCAGGAGCGTCCGGCCGTTCGCGGTCGATGTCAACTCAGGGGTTGAGATAGAACCGGGCCTTAAAGATCACGAAAAGATCAGTGAACTGGTCCGGCAGGTGCAGTTGATCGATCAGGAGATGGCTGGGATCAGATCCTGATCAGGATTACAAGTAGGACAAGACCAATCCGGGGACAGAATTTAATTCTGTCCCCTTTTTTTAGTTGCCGAAATAGATCGTCACCACCTGTCCGGTGCCATTATCGAAAGAAAGGCTCAGACGCAGTTGCCGGGCTGTTTCGGCTTCACTGCCCAGGGTGCCAGGGAAGAACAGGGTGCCGTAGGCGATCTGGCCCGGGCGGATCAGACTGTTTTTCATTGATTTGTCGGCTAAGTCTTCTCTTATGGATCGGCTGCTACTGGCGGCTGCTTTGGCACCGCCGGCAATAGCGCCGCCAGCCGCTCCGAGAACTGCTCCCGTGGCCATTGATTCTCCAACGCTGTTATCACTTATGATCCCGATGGCAAGTCCGGCGAGCGCCCCGGCGGCTCCCGCCATGAATGCAGGCTTGGCAGAGCCTTTGGCTGTTTCACCCATATCAACGTACTTGTTGGTTCTCTCGTAGGTTTTTCTCAGGGAGAGGATAGGCCAGGCGTTACTCTGGTTGTCGATCAGGAAAGTCTGGTCAGGTTCGATCCGCACAGAACTACTGCCGTCGTTCTGGAAGGTGATCTGGACCGGCATGATCCCGGCATTGCGGATATCGAAGCCGTAGATCTTGGCAGCTTCAGCCTCGTTGATATAGACCGAGGCGGAGACCTTGAGGCCGTCAACCACGACCATATTGGTTGAAGTTTCCGGCAGCCTGATCGGTGCCACCCTATCCTCATAGGTGGCACAGGAGGAAACAAGCAAGGCCATAGCAAGCAGAAGCAGTACCTTTCCGGTCATGGTTGTAAGTCCTGAGATACTTTTAAGTGTCATATCACAACTCCCCGTCTTAAATATAATGTCAGGCGCGCACTAATTACTTGTTCTTAACTACAACAAACCTGGTGTGGTCGCCTTTCTTGGTGAGCAGCAGGATATTCTCACCGGGCTTGATCTTGCCGGTCACCTCCTGAAATTCTTTTATATCACCGATCGGTTTCT
>CBDVDF010000361.1:0-2736 GCA_965372675.1 uncultured Desulfobacterales bacterium | reverse complement strand
CACTGAAAAAATAGGTGTAGAGCTCCCGGTCATCGCCGAAAGAGGTTTTTTCGATAATATAGGGCCCGGCGACAAAGTTGACTCCGGGCAGCGGGTAAGGGAAGCTGAAACGCAGCTTCTTGCCGGCTTTGACAGTGGAGGAAAAGATCTCTTCGGCCTCGGAGATCGCTTCGAAGTTGTCCGGAATAGTGGCGGTCAGTTCGAAGAGTTGGTCCTGATGAAGGTAGGGGTGCCAGATGGTGGTCAGCGAGATACCGGCGCTGCTGGCAAAGTCGCCGACCGGCGAGGTGGAATGACTCAGATCCAGGCTATATTTCACCTTGACCGTGCTGGCTTCTCCCGGTGGTACGGTCAGTTCGTGGTCCGGATCGGCGAAGAAGGGCTGCTGCCGGTTTGTATGATCGATCTGCCGGCCGTTTATCCAGATGCCGCTGATCTTCAGGCCGGGCATATGATATATGCCGCCGCTACCGGCCGGGAATTCGATCTCCGAGATGCCGTAGAGGATTGACCTGTCAAGATCGAAGCGGATCTTCAGCTTGTGGTGCGGTATTTCAGCGGCCTGCACGGTGGCGGCAAAAAGGCAGAGCAGGCCGATGGCGGCCAGTGTTTTAAAGGCTGGCAGTATCGCGCCAGTTATCAAGGGCCTTGAGGGCTTTTTCTGCACGGTATTGTCCTCGTTGTCTTTTCGGCATCTTCCGCCCGATGGGGGGAAAGAGGCCAAAGTTTATATTTGAAGGTTGAAATCGTTTCGGGTCGCTGGCGGTGATATGGTTGATCAGGGCGCCAAAGGCGGTTTCCGGTGGCGGTACCGGCAGGGTGTCTCCGCTCAGCAACTTCCAGGCATTGAGCCCGGCCAGCAAACCCATGGCGGTTGACTCAACATATCCCTCCACCCCGGTGATCTGGCCGGCCAGCAGCAGGTCGGGGCGCATTTTTGTCTGCAGGGAGGGGAGTAGCACCTCCGGGCCGCAGACGAAGGTGTTGCGGTGGATGCTGCCGAGCCTGGTGAATTCGGCCTGCTCGAGGCCGGGGATCATCCGGAATACCAGGCGCTGGGCCGGGTAGCTCATCTTGGTCTGGAAACCGACCAGATTGCAGGTGGTGTTCTCGCGGTTCTCCATGCGGAGCTGGACGACCGCGTAAGGGTCTTGGCCGGTTCTCGGGTCGGGTAACCCCACCGGTTTCATCGGTCCGAACCGCAGGGTGTCTTCACCCCGTTCCAGCATGATCTCGATCGGCAGGCAGCCCTCGAAGTATTTCCGTTTCTCGAAGGATTTGAGGGGCGTTTTTTCCGCTTCGGCCATGGCGCCGATAAAGGCCAGGTATTGATCCCGGTCCATCGGGCAGTTCAGGTAATCACCGGGGCCGTCATCGTAGCGGGAGGCCTGGTAGATGATATTCATGTCCAGTGAGTCGGTGGCAACGATCGGGGCGATGGCGTCATAAAAGGCCAGGTGTTCCCGGCCGGTCAGTTCTGCCAGCGACTCGGCCATGGCGCTTGAGGTCAGCGGGCCGGTGGCCAGGATCACTGGTCGGTTGCCGATCTCGGGCAGGGAGGTGCTCTCCTGGCGGTGGATCGTGATATCCGGATGTTCTTCCAGACGAGCGGTTATATAGCCGGCAAATTTTTCGCGGTCAACGGCCAGGGCCTTACCGGCCGGCACCTTGGTCTTTTCGGCTGCTTCGATCATCAGGGAGTTGAAGCGTCGCATCTCCTCTTTCAGCAGGCCGACGGCCGAGAAGGTGTCATCGGAACGCAGGGAATTACTGCAGACCAGTTCGGCCAGGTCCGGTGAATCGTGGGCCGGGCTGTAGCGGTGCGGTTTCATCTCGAAGAGATCGACCTTGCAACCACGCGATGCCGCCTGCCAGGCCGCTTCGCAACCGGCCAGACCGCCGCCTATGATGGTTATTCTGTTATTTTTCAAAGTATAAACACTTGATATTATTGGTTAATCTTGCTGTACTTGTTGCCGCATGGCTGATGTCTGGTTGTCTTCTTGCCAAGATTTTCGATCTATGGGGACAGAATTGAATTCTCTCCCCTGATGGTATTACTGGAGAAAAGGGGGGACGAACAACCCCCATCGTCCGAGCGTTCTATTCAATTTAAGCCTGCAGGACGGGAATGACAAGTTTTTGCCAAAAAAATACCGGTTCCGGCAGATAAAGCCGGAACCGGTATTTGCTAAACGAAATAAACTAGCAGAGAATACGATCAGCTAGCCAGTTCGGCTTTGATCGCTGCAACCACTGCATCACTGGAGGTGCCGGTGACGGTCTTTTTGAGGCCCATTTTGTCGTAGAAACCAGCCAGGGGGGCAGTCTTCTCATTGTAGGTGTCAAGCCGATGACCGATAGCTTTTTCGGTCTCGTCGGCCCGCTGCACAATGGCGCTGCCGCACTTGTCACATATTCCTTCGACCTTGGATGGCATGCTCTTTATGTTGTAGATCTCCTGGCAGTCCGTGTTCTCACAGGTCCTTCTGGTGCAGAGCCGGTCGAAGATCACATCCCGGGGCACATCGATGTCGACTACCATATCGAGTTTGATCTCCAGCTTCTCCAGCAGGCTGGTAAGGGCTTCTGCCTGGGGGATGGTGCGGGGGAAACCGTCCAGCAGGAAGCCGCTGGCGCAGTCATCTTCCTGCAGCCGGCTTTCCATGATCCCCATGATCAGGGCATCGGGGACCAGGTCGCCTCGATCCATATTGCCTTGGGCCTCTTTGCCGA
>CBDVDF010000360.1:0-2739 GCA_965372675.1 uncultured Desulfobacterales bacterium | reverse complement strand
GGTGACGCCGTCGTTATCATCATCATCATCGCATGAGGTGCCGGCCTGGACTGCTCCGGTCGGGTTGCCATTCGGTTTACCGTCGCCGTCGGTGTCGATCAGGTCATTGAAGCCGGGGCATTGGTCGTTGATATTGCAGATCGTGTCATTATCGTCATCAAGACAGAAACTAGCTGTAACCGTCTTGTCCTGGTTGATCAAAACCTGACAGTCGGGAGGGTTGCCTGTAGTGCATTCGCCGGTATCTCCACCGGCTCCGGTTACCGACCAGCCGGTGAAGTAGTTGTTGGGGGCGGCGCTGGCGGTCAGGGTTACCTGGGTAAGTTCAAGAAATTTGTCTGAACAAAGGGTGGTGGGGCAGTCGAGAGTGCCGGTCTTGCCGGAGAGATCACTGATAACGGTGCCGGTGCCGGTGCCGCTGGTGACATCAGCGGTCAGGTCAAAGAGGCGGACGAGATAGATGTTGTCGACATAATAATCAACCAGACCAAAGGTGGGGTCGATCGGGTCCACCCAGTCGTCGACAGCGTATGCCTCGATCTTCAGAGTTATGGTTGTGCCGATATAGCGGGTCAGGTTCATATAAAATTTCTGCCAGCCGCCGCTGTCTTCAAACCACTCTGCCTGGATCTCGTCGTTAATATAAACCTCGAGTCCGTCAAAGCCTTCGGAATCGTCGCCGACCACCAGGTAGTCGAGGGTCAGCCATACCTCGGTCTCATTGGCCGGGATCAGAATGTCCTGCTCGATAGAGGAGATATAGCCGTCAACCGGCACCGGGGCCGGGTGGCTCATGCTTACCGCGTAGGTACCGGAAGAGACGGTGGTGTTCTGGACGACGGGGTAGGCGCCGGCCGGAGTACTGCTGGCCGTCCAACTGGACAGGTCACCGGTCTCGAAGCCACCGTTGACACCCCAGACCGCAAAGGCCGGGGTGGCGCTGAGGAGGAAGATGGCAGCCGCAAGCCAGATGAAGAATCCTTTCAGAATGCCGGTGTCGGAAGTACCGGAACAATGGCCGAGATCTTGACGGTTGGATTGCTGTCTTTGCATGATGAGGCCCCTTTTTATAAAACTAAAACGCTTGGATCAATAACGAAAAATTTGTAATAAAATTCTGTTCACAAAAAGTATCAGAATTATTTGCGGTTATTATCTGTCTGCAATATGCCATGACAGAGTCACTCTCGGAGCCTTGTTTCGCTCCCTCACGGGAGGCTGTCGTTTGTTCCCCGGCTCCTTTGTCATCGTCTGTTGGTATGGGAAACCATGACCAGACAGACTCTTCCTCGGATCTGCGGTCAACCGACAGCTTATGGATCCAAAGAAATACTGGCCGTATCTTACCCCGGTGCACCGGGGCAGGATCGGTCAGGTAAAATGATCGTATATCCGGATGGAGTTCGCAAAAAACTCCAACGCTATATTTTATCAAAAATAACCATGCTAAATCAAGGGAAAACTGTTTGTTTCTCGGGTCGGGAAGAGGCAGGGCCAACCGTGGCAAACGGTTGGGTGCGAACGATGTTTTTCTCCGCTTGTCGATCATCTCTTTCCTACCCCTTTGGCTACTCCGGCGATAGTTTTGCCGGAATGTTCTCAATACCCTCTACTAATATTGAGCAATATCCGGGCCAAAAAGCATCCTCGGGGCAGTAAGTCCTTAACTTGTTGTAAATAATCATGAATTTGCGGTCAGATCGGCTCTGGGGGAGGGGGGAAGGGGTTGGGGGTGTTAATATATTTTATTGGTTGGCGGGGAAGTGTAAAGTTTTTTTATAGTGAACTGAAAGGTGAAAGTTGAAAGTTGCGAGGGGTTTGTCCGTCATCGCGAGGCAACGAAGCGATCTCTCCGGTGAGGTCAGTTCAAGGTTCAGGGTGAAATGCGAGGGGAACTGAAAGTGAAAAGGCAAAAGGGAAAAGTGAGGTTGTTACGATCGGGAAGATCTCTCGTCGCGGGGCTCTGTCGAGATGACGTGCTGCCTCGTAGTTTTGAACTTCTGAACCTTTGTACCCTCAAGGGGGTATCAATGCCCTCCTGGGTGCATCTTAAACCGGGAACCTTCTTTCAAGCCTTTTTTGCTGTGTCATCCCGAAGGAGCTTGCGACGAGGGATCTTTCTGATCGTTACTACCTTTCAGGTTCGAGGTGCGAGGGTTGTTTTTTCAAGTAATCCTGAACAGCAGCTTCAAGGTCAGCTAGATCATTTGTAATGGTTTCCCATATAATTCCGAGGTCAACACCAAAATATTCATGGATCAATTTGTCCCTCATCCCAGCTATTTCTTTCCATGGGACAAGTGGATATTGATCTCGAACATCGCCGGGGATCTTTTTGGCCGCCTCCCCAATGATCTCTAAGCACCTGATTACGGCGTTAGTTGTTTTTCTGTCTTTGATGAACTGGTCATAGGTCATTGTTATGACAAAATCATGGATGTCAGTGATCGACGAGATGATATCGTCCATGAAATCCCTGATGTCTCGCTCATTTGACATGTTTGACCTCTGCGAGAATCCGCTGGCCGATATGCTTTTTTAGAGCTCCACGGGTCACGAGGTCAACTTTGGCACCAAGCAGGTTTTGCAAGGTAGTTTCGAGGCGAAGGAACTTGATCATCCCAACGGCTTTGGAGAAATCTACCAGGATATCAATATCACTGGTCGTGCTTTGTTCGTCACGGGCAACTGACCCGAACACTCCTAACTCATCGACACTGTATTCTGCTCTGATACTGT
>CBDVDF010000359.1:0-2742 GCA_965372675.1 uncultured Desulfobacterales bacterium | reverse complement strand
TATAAGGATCTACAATCGATGAAAAATTACACAGGCAAAAAATCGCAACTCTTTGACAAGCAAGGTTTTACCCTGATCGAGATCATGGTGGTCGTAGTTATCATCAGAATTCACGCGGCGCTTATCGTCCCGAAGATCATGGACCGACCGGACGACGCCCGGATAGTTAAAGCACAGAGCGACATCAGAGTGATAAAGACGGCCTTGGATCTTTACAAACTGGATAATTATTTCTATCCATCGACCGACCAGGGTCTGGAAGCTCTGGTTGTCCGCCCGAGCGATGACCCGGAACCGAAAAGATGGAAGAGTGGTGGTTATCTTGATCGCTTGCCCAGCGACCCCTGGGATGGCGAGTATTTTTATCTGAATCCCGGCCTGCACGGCTCCATCGACATCTTCTCTCTGGGGGCCGATAGCCAGCCGGGCGGTAAAGGGGCCAAGGCTGATATCGGCAACTGGGATAATGGCAGATAAAAAACGGCACCGTTTTGACCTGTCATCAGGTTTCAGCCTGCTGGAGATCCTGGTCGTTATTGTCATCATCTCCATCGTCCTCAGCTTTGCGGTCCTCTCCCTTGACACCGAACCGGATGAGCTGAACAACGAGACACAACGGTTAACCGCCCTGATGAAACTGGCTGCGGAAGAAGCCGTAATGAACTCCAGGGAATACCAGGTCCTCTTCGGGGAACAGGACTATTCCTTCCAGGTATTTTCCAACGGCCAGTGGCACGACACCGCAGATGATATATTCCGCCGGCGCCGGTTGTCGGACGGCTTTTCGCTATCGATAACGATTGAAAACCAGCCAGTCCTGCTAGAAAAAGATCCCGATGAAAAGAGCCGGCACAAAGCGGCCATTCTTTTCCTCTCCAGCAACGAAGCAACCCCCTTTGAACTGTCGATCACCAGCCCTTCCGGCCTACAGAGAACGATCAGCAATCTGACTGGCATGATAACTGCCGAACCACCCCTGACCGAGTAAGCATCCCTCTGCCACGCATCAGCCAATGGTGATGCCAGTAATGAAATTGTCGGTGTCAATGGCGATGGTGATGCTACCCAGGCAAACGGCACTGCAGCAGGAGGGACCTGGGCCTCGGTGACCTGTCGAACCGGTCATGGGGTCGGCGCCGGAGTCAATCCGATCCCGGATGTCCATCATGACAACACCTCCGCCGGTGCAGGGCCCCGACGGAGGCCGTGACGGGCAACTGTACTTATTGCCATGCCGACCCCAGACCAGCACTTAACATTTCATTGGGCGGCGGTTTTAACACACCCCAGAACACCGCCATTCTTGCCTGCCGGGAATGCCATACCGACTATAAGAATACCAATCCTGGTGATATCTATTTGAACAACTATAATATCCCCCACCCCCAGCCAAAACCAATGCCTCATACGATACTGTTACTAAATTAGCCATACCAGCCACAAACTATGCCAGAGTTCAACAGGTCCTGATGAATGGAAGCAGCGGGACGGTTGACCATAGCTTTGCCAGCACCATCCAAAACTTTGGGGCCTGTCTGACCTGCCACCTGGCCAATGTCCCAGTAATTTATGGCACCTCCATTCGTAAAGTGAACGTGTTTCATGCCCGGCCGGAGGACTGGTTCAGAAACGGCAATGATCAAGATGATGGCGGCGGCGATCGGATGGAGGTTCTGCGTGGGGGCCCGGGCCGGGAAACCTTCCGGGTGTTTGGTGATGACCAGCAAGCTGTCTGGTGGCCCCTTGGAGATCTGCGTGGGCAGGGTTTAAGCCTTTGCGGTTTCGGCAAAACCTATGAGAAATGTTCCAGCGATCAACAAGACCGGTGGAAAGAGGACTTACAAAATAGTAGTCAAGGTCGAGGCAAGTGGGACAACCCGGTGAATGGTTTTCATCTCAGGATGACTATCCCGTGTGGGAACTGGAACGATGACGACACCAGAATTTATTGTGACGGCAGCACGAAAAGCGTACCTTATTTTAATAACTAAGATCCAGATCGCCCTTAATCAATAGCCGGGCAGATCAACAAAAAAAGGCCGAAACCTTTGAACAGGTTCCGGCCTTTGCTATTTTATGGTGGGATGCAGGGACCGGACTTCGCTCTGGTAGCATTCACCTCAAAACAAGGATTCCAAATCCCTGTAACCACTCAGGACACGAACTATTTCAACTCTTGTGGAGATGACCCGATAAAATATTACATAGCGTTTAATTGAAAAACTTCTAATTCCCGGCAACAGCTCTTCTCTCGCTCTGCCCATCTCGGAAGACGAACAAAACAGTCGGCACTGCTCCAAGACAGAGTCAAGAAACCTGTCGGCGAATTGAGGAGAGTCATTGGCAATATACAACCAGATATCACCCAGGTCATGAATCGCCTGCTCAGAGATGATCAGCTGATATTCTTTCATCCAGCGAACATTTTCCGAGCATCATTTTTTATTTTATTAAGGGTGCTTTTATCAAATTTTTTGGACTTCCCGGCGTCAAGCTGTTTAACACCTACCAGCAATTCACCCCTCAGATCCTCAACCATCTTCACCCTTTGTTCTTCCCGAGCCTGGAGCAGCCGAAGACCTTCCCTGATCAACTCACTTGACGATTTATACATTCCGGATTTGATCTTCTGAGAAATCCACTCATCCATTTCTGGAGTTAACGATATATTCATCTTTGAACCTCCTGCTTACAGAATGCGCCAAATAACAATAAATGTCAATTTTTGTTATTTTTAGAATT
>CBDVDF010000358.1:0-2743 GCA_965372675.1 uncultured Desulfobacterales bacterium | reverse complement strand
AACAGGTAGGGACCGCTCTTGCCCAAGTCAGAACAGGACGGAGGGCTGATGGGATCAGAGTGGTGTTTGATTCTAATCTTGATGAATTGTTTAATTACACGATAAGCGAACAGTCGGACGGATTGCTCGTTACTATCCACGAGCCATCTGCCGCTGATCCAGTCATTGCCCCTGCGGTGGAAACAATAGAGCCGGAAGCAAAGAGCGAAGGTGACCTGGGCCTGCTGATAGTCACCTCAGACTCGTTTGAGCATACCCAGGAATGGCTGAACGCGCCACCTGACCGCAGAATCAACCTGAAACTGCTGAAGACGGCAAAACCGGATCAGGAGATCATCACATCCTTTCTGGTCACCGGAGTTGAATCTGATCTCAATGGAGATTATTCATTTGTGGTCTCATTTACCCTGCTGGACCCGTACGGCAAGGTAGTGTTCGGCAAACGTAATTATGCAAAGGCAGCCGGCACGGCCCCGATAGATCCTGCCTTTATAATGGCCGAACCAGAACTGGGTATTGTCCTGGACGAATCCGACCCACTTGGTGATTACAAGATCATCGGCATAGTCGAAGATCTGACCAGCAACAAGATCTTCCGGACCATTCAGAGGATAACACTGGAACAATAATTCAATCAGACTCCGGGGCGATCACAGCCAGCCGGAGCAGCTCTTCGACCAGTTCCGCCAGCGGCAACCCGACCACGTTGCTGTAGGAACCATCGATCCTTTCGACCAGCACCCCACCCTGCCCCTGGATGCCGTAAGACCCGGCCTTGTCCAACGGCTCACCGGTGGCTACATAGGCGGCCAGGACATCCTGGCTCGCCCCGACGAACTTCACCTCGGTCCGTACTGCCCGGCCGACAACTTCGGAACTGCCGCGACAGATCGCAAAACCGGTCCAGACCTCATGGGTCTGACCGGCCAGCCTGGTCAGCATCGCCAGGGCATCGTCAGGATCGCGCGGCTTGCCGAGGATCTCGTTTTCAAGGACCACCACCGTATCGGCGCCGAGCACCCAGGCCCCGGAATGATCAACCCCCACCGCCATAGCCTTATCCTTCGCCAGCCGCCGGACGAAATCGACCGGCAGTTCCCCCGCCAGATGGATCTCCGGAACATTGGCCACCGCCACCACAAAATCCAGCCCCAGTCCCTCCAGAAACCGCCGCCGTCGCGGCGACCCGGAAGCGAGGATCAGTTGTCCGTTTGTTTTAAACATGGGAAAGAAGAAAGTGCCTAAAGTACTTAAAGTGATCTAAAGTGCCTAAAGTTTAAAGAGACAAAAAACCTCTACCTCTTAACTACCTAGAATAACTAGATAAACATGATGCAACTAGGAGAAACCAGGCCTGCATTACTAAATAATTAAGCGGTTCAAGATTGTTGTTATTCGAGGAAGAACCTGTTCCGCTGTAGCAGCGCTACGCGAAACGGGTGATGACGAAGAAGAACGGCAATATCGAACCGCGGCGCTACGCTCGAATCGAGTAGCCACCGTCTACTACTACCGTCTGGCCATGGATCATATTGGCCAGCGGACTGCAGAGGAACAGGGCCAGATCGGCGACATCTTCAGGAGTAGTAAGCCGTCCCATCGGAGTCCGCGCACGGGCCGTCCCGAGGATCTGGTCCCGGTTGGGGAATTTTTTAAGAGCTTCAGTATCAACGGCCCCGGCGCTGATGGTGTTGACCAGGATCCCTTTCGGACCAAGCTCAACCGCCAGATGCCGGACCAGCGATTCGAGAGCCGCCTTGGAAGCACCGACCGCCGTGTAATTTTCCACCGCCCTGATCGCCCCGAGACTCGATACCGCAATGATCCTGCCGCCATCCTTCATCAACGGCATCGCCTGCTGGGCCAAGGTCAGAAGCGCCCGGGCATTGATATCCATCGCCCAGTTCCAGTGCCGCTGGCTGAGTTCCATCACCGGTTTTAAAACTCCCGAGGCGGCATTACTGACCAGGATATCCAGATGGCCGAATTCCTCCCTGATCTGCTCAAACATCGCTTTGACATGATCATCGTTGGCCACGTTGGCTTTAACCACCAGACAGCGGGCCCCCCTCTCTTCGATCAGGCTGGCGGTCTCCTCCGCGTCGCGGCGATGCCGGACATAGTTGACCACGACATTCACGCCATTTTCAGCGAGCCGCAGGACAATGGCCTTGCCTATGCCACGGGAACTGCCGGTTACCAACGCTGTTTTTCCTTGCAGATCGAACATCTCTTGACTCCTTTACGGACCATTGAAGAGGATCCGGATTTATTAACTATAATCTATCATGCGACTGATGATAAATTTTCAACCTGAGATTGTAAAGTAAATCCATTACTCCTTCGAAAAACCCGCCAGCTTCCGCCGACAAGCCCCAACCAGCATCCGGGCCGGATGGAAAGTCACCGGTTTGAGGCGTTCGGGCAGCACAAACCCCTCCGTTCGCAACTCCTCGGGGTTCATAAGGGGAAACTGGAGATCGGCCAGCCTGCTCCCTGGCAGGCCCCGGCTAAAAGACTCCAACCAGATCTGGCTTAAGCGGGGATCAGCACCGATCACTGCCAGGACAGCAGTATCAAGGGCAAAAGGATCAAAAGCAGCCCCGACCAGCCCTAAAGGGAAGGCTTCTCCATCCATCGGGCCACTGCGATGCATGGCCACGATACCATCCAGTAGGGAAAAAGAGCCGGGGAACAGGGATGGCAATTCAACCAGCAGGGATTCAAAACGGTTACCGATATC
>CBDVDF010000357.1:0-2757 GCA_965372675.1 uncultured Desulfobacterales bacterium | reverse complement strand
CGAGTCTGAGCTTTGGCAACCGCCATCTCAACCTGGATTTTCGCTTTTCCCTCGGCGATGGTGCGGATCGCATCCTCATCAAAGGTTCCTGCGTCCGTTAGGTCGCGAATCTGATCCCTATAGGCCCGCATCTTTTCCCGCAGATCCCGGTGGGCCGCCCTGTCTGCGCTGCGAATTGCCTCGATCTGCTCCTGCTGCTCTTCATTGAGACCAAGAAATTCGGCTCTCATGCCACGCCGATCCTGACGGTGCTTGCCACGCCATTCATTATCGCCACACCCGGACTTGCCCATCCGGCCATAACCATTACCGTGATGACCACCTTCAGGCATAGCGATCATCAGGCCATCTTCTTCCTGACAGGTCGCGGAAATGGTCAGATTACGCCGGTTAGTGAATTCCACTGCATCTCCGCTGGTTTTGTCAGCACAGGCATCAATCGCCGCCTGGGGCGGTCCGTAGCTTCCTTTACCTTTTCCCTGGCCGCCATAGGCCATTGCCATGCTTGGCATAAGAATGATCAAGGCTGCAAGTCCAACTGTTTTTCTGAGGCTGATCTGTTTCATGATGTTCTCCTGTATAATTGTTTATTGAAATAATCTGCCGCTCTTGATTTACAATGTAGATCATCAATAAGGAGGAAATGTGGCAGAAATAAGGAAAGAGCAGAAAGGGTGTAGAATGGTCTGGTCAGCAGTCTTACTGTATGATAACAAGAAAACGAGATCTTAATTAACCCGGAGGCGCATTGGTGTTTATCAGTATCAGATATAAATTATTTGCCACCTTGCTGGCGGCGGTTATCGGCGTGGTGGTCGGCATGTTTTTTTTGATCCACTGGAGTTTTGACCGTGGTTTCTTAAACTATGTCAATACCGTGGAAACAAAGAGGCTTGACTCCCTGGCCGTCCATCTCCAGGAAGCATATGCGGATCAGGGCGACTGGCAATTCCTGCGGGATAACCCGCGTCTCTGGCGGCAGTTCCTGGCCGCCTCCACCCCTGAAGGACCCCAGCAGTTTGATCCACTGGAAGACCGGATCATGCCGCCGGAGGGCAGAAGAAGCAGACACCGCTCTCCGGGGATGGGCATGGATAGCCGACAAGGCAGAAATATGCCCCGTAACTTCCGGGGCGAGAAGAGGAAACATCTCTTTGAGTTCCGGGTCGTGCTGTTGGACGCGGATAAACAGCTGGTGATCGGCCCCCGGAAATATCCTGCCGCAGAGATGCAGATAATCCCCTTGAGGCAGGACTCAATTCCGATTGGCTATCTCGGCCATATTCCCCAGAAGGATCTATTCGCCCAGCATCAACTGCAGTTTGCCCGGGAGCAGAAGAAGGCCTTCGCGCTTATCTCCTTATTAATTGCCGCCCTGGCGGCCCTGATAGCCTTTCCCCTGGCCAGCAGGATGCTCAAGAGAATGAATGCTCTGGCAGCCGCAACCCATCAATTGGCCTCCGGGAAATTCGACACCCGACTGGAGGTGGGGGCAGAGGATGAATTGGGCCAGTTGACCCGGGATTTTAATTCTCTGGCCCTGACCCTGGGGAAAAATGAACAGAGCCGCCGACAATGGGTAGCGGACATCTCCCATGAACTGCGAACCCCCCTGGCGGTGTTACGCGGCGAGATCGAGGCCTTACAGGACCGGGTGCGGCCCTTTACACCGGAGGCTGCCGGTTCACTGCATGCAGAAGTAATGCGGCTGAACCGACTGGTCGATGATCTTTTCCAACTTTCCATGTCTGATATCGGCGCCCTGACCTACAGAAAAGAGCAGCTGGATGTGGCGGCGATCCTCAACCGGGCCGCAGAACTGTTCAACTCTGAATTTACTGCCAAGAAGATCACCCTGACCTTATCGGTGCCGGCCGAGGGAGAAATATCTCTCTTTGCTGATCCGGAACGACTGCACCAACTCTTTAGTAATCTGCTCAGCAATTCACTGAAATATACCGATCCGACCGGGACCTTGAAGATCAGCTGCCAGTCGATTGCCGGCAACGCAGAGATTATTTTCCAGGACAGCGGCCCGTCCGTGCCGACCGCAGATATTGACCGCTTGTTTGAACGTCTCTACCGGGTCGAGAATTCCCGCAGCAGAGCTTCCGGCGGGGCCGGACTTGGCCTGGCGATCTGCAAAAATATTGTTGAGGCCCATGGCGGGCGGATTGGGGCAGAAGCATCCCCGTTGGGTGGAGTGTTGATCCGGATCACCCTGCCGGCAGGAGAAAAAAGATGAGCATGATCCTGATCGTCGAAGACGAACCGAAACTTGCCGAACTGCTAAGAGATTATCTGGCCCAGGCCAGTTTCGAGACCACGGTTATTGACAATGGTCTTGAGGTTGTTCCCTATGTGCGGGAACACAAACCCGATCTTGTTTTATTGGACCTGATGTTGCCGGGCCGTGACGGCATGGAGATCTGCAAGGAAATACGGACCTTTTCCAACCTGCCGATAATCATGGTAACGGCCCGGGTTGAGGAGATAGACCGATTACTGGGCCTTGAACTGGGGGCGGATGATTATGTCTGTAAACCCTTCAGCCCCCGTGAAGTGGTGGCCCGGGTCAAGTCGGTATTGCGCAGAGCAGGTGGCGAGACAACCATTAAGGCCGAGGTGCAGGGCATTAAAATCGGCGATTGTGTGCTAATTACCTCTCCGACCGAGATGCTGACCGAAGTCGGATTGAATATCAAAAAAGCCTCACTGTATGAAGGATTTAGATAAAAAGCTTTATCAAAGTCATTA
>CBDVDF010000356.1:0-2781 GCA_965372675.1 uncultured Desulfobacterales bacterium | reverse complement strand
GTACAGGGGAACACTGACCGAACCGGGCAAAGACAGCCCATACCGTGAGCGGAGCCAGGAAGAAAACCTCGACCTTTTCCAGCGGATGAAGGCCGGAGAATTTCCAGACGGTAACAAGGTACTGCGGGCCAGGATCGATATGACCTCCGGCAATATCAATATGCGGGACCCGGTAATTTACCGGATCTTACGGGCCGACCATCATCGGACAGGTGACAAGTGGTGCATCTATCCGATGTACGACTATACCCACTGCCTCTCGGATGCCATTGAGGGGATCAGCCACTCGCTCTGCACCCTGGAATTCCAGGATCACCGCCCTCTCTACGACTGGGTTCTTGACACTCTGAAGACCGACAAACACCCCCGCCAGATCGAATTCGCCCGCCTCAATCTGGGCTATACAATAGTCAGCAAGCGGAAACTCCGGGAGCTTGTGGATAAAAACCATGTCGAAGGCTGGGATGACCCACGGATGCCGACCCTTTCCGGAATTCGCCGCCGAGGCTACACTGCCGCCGCGATCCGAAACTTCTGCGGCAAGATAGGTATCGCCAAGAAAGACAGTATCGTTGACATGGCCCTGCTTGAACACTGCATCCGTGAAGATCTCAACGAAAAGGCGCCAAGGGTAATGGGGGTCCTGCGGCCTTTGAAGGTAATTATCGATAATTACCCGGAAGATCAGGTCGAGGAAATGGAGGCCAAAACCACCCGCAAAACCCGGAAATGGGCAACCGCAAGGTCCCTTTCTGCCGGGAGATATATATCGAAAAGACGGATTTTATGGAAGAAGCGCCGAATAAATTTCGCCGCTTGGCCCCGAACAGGGAAGTACGGTTGCGCTACGCCTACTTCATCAAACTAGCCAGTGTGGTCAAGGATGAGAACGGTGAAGTGACCGAAGTCCACTGCACTTACGACCCGGAAAGCCGGGGCGGCAATTCACCGGACGGTCGCAAGGTCAAGGGCACCATCCACTGGGTCTCGGCCCGCCATGCGGTTGATGCCGAGGTCAGGCTCTATGATCGACTCTTTACCGTCGAAGCACCGGAAGCTGACAAGGACAAGGATTTCCTGGAACAGATCAATCCGGACTCTTTAGAGATACTGGAAAACTGCAAGCTGGAACCCTGCCTGGCCGAGGCCAAGCCGGAAGAAAACTGCCAGTTTGAACGGACAGGCTACTTCTGCCTCGATGCAAAAGCCTCAGAGCCGGGCAAGCCGGTCTTCAACCGCACCGTCACCCTGCGGGATTCCTGGGCCAGGAAAAACAAATAAAAAAGGACCGGGGTTCAGCCGGTCCTTTTCAGCTCAATTCAATAGGCAGAACAGCCGCTCAGTCCAACCTCTCCTTGCCACCTTTCTTGTGGAGCTGCTTCTGTTCGTACATCATCTTGTCGGCTTCGTCTATTACCCTTTCCAGGCTCCGGTCACCATCCAGGACGGCATGACCGATGCTGAGCGAGATCTTGATGTTGTATTCCGTTTTACGGGAATTCCACTCATCGAGCTTTTCCGAGATCCGGTTGCAAAGGATCTCCGCCTCCTTGTCGCCGGCACTGGACATGATAATGAGGAATTCGTCGCCACCGAAGCGGAACAACACATCCGTCCCCCTGATCGCCCCGCTGAGGACCTTGGCGCACTCCACAAGGACCTGGTCGCCGGCAAGATGACCGTGGGCATCGTTGATAAACTTGAAGTCATTGACATCGATCATCAGCACCGCGATACTGCCCCGGTTCCGCTTGATCCGTTCTATCTCATGAGGCATATACATATCGAAGAAATGACGGTTCTTGAGACCGGTGAGGGGATCTCTGGTCGCCATCTCCTTGAGCTCGATCTGGCGGCTTCGCAGGTTATGGACCAGGGTGATGATCTGTTCCTGGATCTCGGAACAGGGATCCTTGGAGACATTGGTCTTGTAGATCTCACACTCCACGCAACTGGTGGTGCCGTCCGGGCCAAGTCTGACCCCCGAACCACATAAAGATCCGGCGATCAGCCAGCAGCGTCCGCACTCACTCTTATAGGCAGGGCAATCTGTTTTCTGACAGTCCTTGGCTTCCCAGCACCTGACCTCAACATCCTTGGCAACCGATGAGATCCAGTCGCCCCAGGTCTTGTCATCCTCTTTGAGTGACAACTCAATAAAGGAGCGCAGGCTGGTGGTAATACCGTCCAGTGATGTACTGAGCTTATCTCTCTCTGTCATTTTATTCCCCCGTTCTGGTATATCTTTTTAAAAATCATTTGCGGGCCGCCACCCCCATGACCGTCCCGGATTAAAATGTCATTTTGCTGGAGAGAACTACCGCTTACCGGCAAAGAATTCCTCGGCGACATCAACGTCATCTCGGCAACCGATGATCAGCGGCACCCTCTGGTGCAGCTCTCCCGGGTTGATATCCATGATGTCGCGACCATCGTCGGTTATCGCCCTGCCCCCCGCCTGCTCGGCGATAAAGGCCAGCGGCGCCGCCTCGTACAGAAGCCGCAGTTTGCCATGCGTCTTGGTGGGGTTCTTGTTGTCGCAGGGATAGAGGAAGATGCCGCCGGCAATCAGATTGCGGTGGAAATCGGCAACCAGAGAGCCAATATACCTGCCACTGTATGGCCGGCCAGTAGCCCTGTCCTCTTCTTTCAGATAATCCATGTAGCGACGCATTTCCTCGGACCAGAAGGCATAATTACCCTCATTGGCGCTGAAATACTTGCTTCTCTTCGGCATCTTGATATCGGGATGGGAGAGAGAGAACTCCCCAACCGTCGGGT
>CBDVDF010000355.1:0-2786 GCA_965372675.1 uncultured Desulfobacterales bacterium | reverse complement strand
GCCCTGGTCCTTGGCCACCGCACGCATGATCATTTCCTCGGTCAGGGGCTGCGGGTTATCACCGGGCAATTCAAAATTCTGCAGAACAATGATCTCGACCAGATCCGGCTCCCTGACCCGCTTGGTCGTCTTACTCTTCTTGCGCCGCTCATGCATGATCTGCTGGCGCAGTTGGGGGATCCTGGCGCGGATCTTCTCCTGCTGTTCGGCAGAGATCAAGCCATCGCGGATCAGCAATTCAAAGAGGTATTTTGGCTCGTTAAGATAGCTCATTGCTCATTTATTCGAACACCCCTCGCCGGAGAGCAAGGGGTGTTCTGAAAAAGACTCTTTTTCAGTTATTCCTCGGTGTTGTCTTTATTCCATCTGGTCCGAGAGTTTTTATAACGACCGATCATGTCAATCCCATAGAGGACCGGGGCCTTACGGGAATTTGGATAAAAATAGATCTTGGCCTTGCAGGGAATAAGGAGCTCATTCATCGTCACCGCCCGCCCCTTGCCAGTACGGACAATGGTGTTGCCATTAAAACGGTAGGTCGCAGAATCAGTCAGTTTCTGTCCCCTCTTACGTTTGGTTTCAACAATTATCAGCCCGACCATCTGATCGATATCCTCATGTTCGGGATCCAGGAAGCGGGAATCTTTCGTTGCCGTACCGGCGAACATATTCATTTTGCTGATTATGATGACTTCCTTCTGCTCAACTCCGGCGGGTATTTCTGCCGCAACAGCAGACCCTGCTACAATCAGGATCAGTCCCAGACTGACCAGAAAGAGGAATAGCCGTGATCTGAAAGGTTTCATATGATTATACATTGCTGCTTCCTCCCGTAACCGTTAATTGTCTCGCCATGAGGTCAGACCGCTTCTGATCTGGAAGGCAGGATCGATCCTCAACTTAGTGATGGCACCGGTACTCTGCTGAACAAAACCGGTGGCGGTATTTTCTTCATGAAGACCGATATGCAGACCGACGCTCGAAGCAAGCCCGGTACCAAGCAGCATCCGGTCGGTGGGAACATAGGCGCCGGCGGCATCAACCTCCCAGCCAATGACCGTCTCCCGATAAGCGGTGCCGGTCTCGTAGTAAAGGGCATAAAGGTAACTGTCGCCACCGTATGCACATTCGTCCTCGTTGGGCACATAGCTGGTGAAGAGAGAGATACCGCCGATCAGGCCCGGTTTGGTGATCGAGCGTTCTCCCGGGGTTGAAAGCAACCGGAACCAGCCATCTTCCTCGCGGGCAAAATCGATAACATCAAAAAAATCAAGCGGTTCACCGAATGTGTCACTGGCAGGATCGGTGTCAAAGGCGCTACCGTACACGCCAACCTTGGCATGGGCTACCGGCTCCTGGGAATAGTAACAGATACAGTCATCGCCGGCGTCGCCGCCGGCAAGAGCGCTGTCAACATCTGCGGATAAAGCCGGCACGTCGACATTGCTGCTCGCATGGAAATCGATATCGGCGCCGGCCGTACCGTCCTTGCGCGTCACAGCACAATCACCGGTCGGATCGTCACCATCCTCCTTGCAGGTCCAGTAGGTGGCCAGGCAATAGCCATCGTAAGGATCCTTGTCAGGATCATTGTAAATCGAGCCGACATATTGCGGAGTGATATTGGTGCAGTCACCAGCCGGTCTCGGGAAATAATAGAGGGTCGGCACCTTGGTTGGATCGACTACATAGGTGCTCGGATCGACGTTGCTGCTGGTATCACAGGTCCCGTCACCACCGCCAGTGACGATATCCCCGAAGTCCACCCCATCGCAGGAGTTGTCGGCAGCACCGGAATGTTCCCAGTACATACCGATACAGGAGCCATTAGCATAGATATCACCCAGCTCACCGGATTTGACATCATCACAGGCGGTCGGGTTACCGACAGCGGGGACCGTCCCCCATTCTCCCCAGGTCGTGGGGATAGCTCTATCCAGGCGACATTTGCAGAGGCCATCGCCGCTCCCGGTGTTATCGAAATCTATGTCACCATCTCCGGCCGGACCCAGATCGCCAGGGGTGATCGCACCGGTGGCGCAACCAGCCGGTAAGGTGTCGGTACAAATGTAGTTATAGGAGACACAACTGTCATCACCCGCAACTGAAATATCACCGATCTTGTATAGCGGGTTGGCCGCCGCATTACAGGTAGCCGGAACGCCAGCCACCGAAGGATTGGCGGTCCAGGGGAAGAAGATCTTGTAGGTGTCTCCGTCGAAAAGATCATCGTCGTTGCCACCAGGGACATAGTCGTTGGTAAGCCCAAGGGTCAGGTTATTAGAATAATTCATATAATAATCCACCGAATAACGGTCACAGTTGGGATCACAGGTGGAATCGCTACTGCAACAGTCAGGATAGATATCCAGGGCCTGGTAATTAAAAAACGGGTCCTTGATGCCGAACAGGTACTGCTCTTCAACACTGTCTTTATCGGTAGTACTCATGTAACGACCGGTGCCGAAATAGACCCAGGTGTTCTGCCTGGTGTCGATGCTGAGTGCCGGCGGCGCCGTTACCGGCCCCGGGGAAGCAAACAGCTTCGAGAATGTCCAGGGGTTGCTTCCATCGACCGGGTCGTTAACGAATTCTCCGTTAGTGGTGTCGCCATACCAGCTCATATCGCATGGCGCCCCGACCGTACAACGCCAGGGCACAGTAAGCTTATACATGCTGCCCGACTCCGGGTTGGTCCCGGTATGGGTAGCACCGATATACAAGGCATCAACATTGAAGTTAAGGAACTTGTCGATCGAGGCGCCGCCGGCCATAAAGGTATTAGT
>CBDVDF010000354.1:0-2790 GCA_965372675.1 uncultured Desulfobacterales bacterium | reverse complement strand
GCGGGACAGGCTCGACCGGATATACCCCTCTTCAACCCTGCAGGAGCGGGTAACCCATCTGCACAGCAAAGGATAGGTCGGGCCGATGTGGGATCTGCTGGTCCGCCGTTCCCGATAAGATTGAGTAGCCATGGGTCTTGACAGAACGAAAATATTGATGGTCATCCCCCTGTTCAACCACGGTGGTTCGGTCAGGGCGGTTGCCGAAAAAGCCCTGGCAGCCGGTTGGCCTTTGCTGGTTGTTGATGACGGAAGTTCCGATGGTGGCGCGGAGCGGGTGAGCGACCTGGACTGTCGGCTGATAAGTCTGGAAAAGAACATGGGCAAGGGCGCTGCCATCCTGGCCGGCGCGGCCTATGCCCAAGAGCATGGTTTTGAGGCGATCATCACTGTTGATGCCGATGGTCAGCTTGATCCGGCCGAGGCCGGTGTCCTGGCTGATGCTGTAGGAGAACAGTGGCCGGCCATCGTTGTCGGGGCCCGACGGATGGATAGGGATAACGCGCCCGGGGCCAGCCTTTTCGGGCGGGCTTTTTCCAATTTCTGGGTTCGGCTGGAGTGCGGTCGGGACCTTCCAGACACCCAGAGTGGTTTCAGGCTGTATCCGGTCAAGGAGATCCTTACTCTTGCCACCGGCTGTCGGCGCTATGATTTTGAGGTTGAGGTCTTGACCCGTTCAGCTTGGGCCGGTCTGCCGATCCTCTCGGCGGAGATCTCGGTCCATTATCCTCCAGCCGACGAGCGGGAATCACATTTCCATCAGTTCAGGGACAATTTCAGACTTACCTGCCTCCACACCCGTCTGGTTGTGCGAGCCCTGCTGCCCCTGCCTCATAAGCAACTCGTTGAGGTGACTCCCGAGGAGAAGATCATCGAGAGGCAGGAGAAACTGTCGATGCTGCACCCGGTTCGCTTTGTTAAAAGGCTTTGCCAGGAACACAGTTCCGCCCTGGATCTGGCCTCGGCGGTCTGGATGGGTGTTTTCCTCGGGGCCTTGCCGTTGATCGCCTGTCATACAGTGGTGATCATCTACGTCTGTCATCGACTGCATCTCAATAAACTGGCCGCAGTGACCGCCAGCCAGCTGTGTGCTCCTCCCCTGGTGCCGATCCTCTGTATCCAGACTGGCTACTTCATGCGACACGGTCGTCTGCTGCTGGAGATCAACTGGGACACCATGGTACTCCAGGGCCATTACCGGCTCTGGGAATGGCTGCTGGGCTCTCTGGTTCTGGGGCCGTTGTTAGGCCTGCTGGCCGGTGCTCTCCTCTATACCGGGGTCAATCGCCTGAGAAGGAATCGGCCCGAGGACTGTGATCGGATGGAGGAGGGATGAGCGCTGAACGGAGCAGCTTCTTGGGCCTGCTTGAGGCCATGGGCCATAATTTTTTCTACCTTTTCCTCCTGGTCTTCGGCCAGAGCGGCGCCTATTTACTGTTGGTGCCGGTGATCCTGAGCTATGTCGTTTGCAGCCGGAAGATCCATCGCAGCACTTCTTTCTACCTGCAGAAGAGGTTCCCCACCCATGGCTGGTGGCGTTTGCGGCTTGATGCCTTCCGCCTGGTCCTTTCCTTCGGACAGGTTCTGGTCGATCGTGGCTGGCTTGGCTTAAGCAAGGGAGCCGAATTGGAGGGAGAACTGGTCGGCCGGGAAGAATTACTGGCATTGGCAGGGGAAGGCAGAGGTCTTGTCCTGCTCACCGCCCATGTCGGTAACTGGCAGACCGCGCTTTCAAATATCTGTGGTTTCGGGGTGCCGGTCAATTCACTGATGCATTACGAGCATCAGGCGGTCGCCAAACATTATTTCGATCTGCGCCGGGAACCGGTGCCGTTCAAGATCATCAAGAGTGACGGTTTCATGGGGGGGATGATCGAGTCGACTGCCGCCTTGCAGAAGGGGGAAGTTGTGACGATAATGGCTGATCGTTATGCCGGCGGGCCTTCTTCCCTTGTTTCTTTCCTGGGGGCTAAGGTCCGTTTGCCATCCGCCGCTTATAGCCTGGCGGCAGCGACCGGGGCACCGGTCGCAGTCTTGCTGGCTGCCAAGACCGGTCGGCGCAGTTACACGATCAGGCTCTGGGATGTTTTCCGGCCCGAGTCCGGTGATCGGGATGATCGCCAGCGTGATCTTGAGGGTTGGGCGGGGCGTTTCGCCACCTCTCTGGAGGAATATGTAAGTCAGTACCCTTACCAGTGGTATAATTTTTTTGATTTCTGGAGCCAATGAACTGAATTCTTATTAGATTGTCAGGACGACTGAAAAGGCCGGTAACCACGCCGTTGGTAGTGGACTGAATCGGCCAAAACGGAGAAAATACCGATATGGAAGAATTAAAAGCACAGATCAGGGAAATGATCATCCGTGATCTTAAACTCCAGGGGGTTAAACCCGAGGAGATCAAGGATGATGCCCCTCTTTTTGAAGAGGGACTGGGACTGGATTCCCTGGATGCAGTAGAACTGGTGGTCCTGGTCCAGAAACATTTTGATGTCCAGATCGAGGATATGGATGAGGGGCAGGAGGCCTTTCGTTCTATCCAGACCCTGGCGGAATTTATTGATGCCCGGCGCGACAAGTAATTCTGATGTTGTTAGTCTTTATCAGCACTGTCCGGTTAAGAAATTGCATTATCAATTTAGAATGGTTAAGGCTCCCCAAATCGTCATTCCGACATGCCCCTCGCCGGAGGTAGCGTAGACTCCGATCCAGGATTTACTCTTGGTGCTTTTTCTGGATCCCGGCTAAAAACATGCCGGGATGACTGGTATTGGACTATAGATATCAATA
>CBDVDF010000353.1:0-2805 GCA_965372675.1 uncultured Desulfobacterales bacterium | reverse complement strand
CTGCGATGGCAGCGGTTCATCGTCGCCAGGTAGTTTCGGTCCAGGGGAAACTCCTTCTGAAAGCGGTGGATGTAATGGATGGTATCATCGACCGAAATACCGATGGTGATCGAAGCGATGGTGATCGTCATCATGTCGAGGGAAACACCCAGCCAGCCCATGCTTCCCAGGACCAGAGCTACCGGCAGAACATTTTTAACAATGGCGATCAGGGCCAGATAGACGGAGCGGAAGAGGATCAGGAACATCATCACGATCCCCAGAAAAACCATGCCGATGGTCATGATCTGCGATCTGAACAGACTATCGAGCATATTGTTATAGAGGATATACATATTGGTGAAGTGGAACTGTTCTTCAGCAAGGCCCATCTCCCCGACCATAAAACCCCTGATTTTGGCCAGCAGTTCCTTCCGGCCCAGCTGTTGGCTCGATTCGATTATCCGCATCGTAAAACGGGCCTGGGTTATATCTTCCGCAACATAGGGATCGACCAGCATTTCTCTGATATCGGCCGGGATCTTTTTATGGAGGATAGCCATTTCAAAATTTTCGAGGGGGATATTGTCGTTAAGCCGGCTGGTGATCTTCCCCAAGGTGGCCAGGGAGAGGACCTCGCCGGTCTCGGGCAATGAATCCAGATAGTCGTGGATCGCCTCGATCTCTTCCATGGTGTAGACGTCGGCAAACCATTTTGACTCAACATCCTCGCCACTATCATCCTCAAAAAACTCCTCTTCCTCGAAGTCGTTCTCTTCCTCCTCGAACCTGAAATCGACCACCAGATCGAGCGGGGTGGTGCCCCCCAGTTTGCGGTCAATAAGGCTCATACCCTGGAAGATCTCGGTTTTTTCCCGGAAATAATCGATAAAGCGGTTATCGACCTTGAGCCTGGCGATCCCGACCCCGCTGATCATGGTCAGAAGCAGGGCCATGATCAGAACCTTGGTGCCGTGCTGCTCCGTTATTCTGGCAAAGACCAGAGTAAATGGATGGCTGAAATCTTCGCCGGCCCCGGAGGTATCCTTGTCGAGCAGACAAACCGAGGCCGGGAACAAAAGGAAGGCTAGGGAGAAAGAGACGACCAGGCCAATGGTCATCATTATCCCGAAATCGATAACTGGTCTGATCCCGCTGACCACCAGAGAACTGAAGGCGACCGCCGTGGTCAGGGCCGTATAAAAACAGGGCCTGGCGATGGTCTTGACCGTTAACAGAACCAGATAGCGCTGGTTTACCTCGGGGTTTCTGGCATGGATCTCCAGATAGCGCTCGATCAGGTGGATAGTCAGGGCCATGGTCAGGATCAGCATTAATGAGATAAAGTTGGAAGAGATGACGGTGACCCGCCAGTCCATCATCCCGAGTAAACCGATCATGGTCACCACCGCCGCCCCACAGCAGAGCAGGGAAAGGACCACCCAGCGCGGTTTGCGGAAGATTATGCTCAAAGTAATAACCAGGAAGATAAAAACCCCTACACCGAAAACCAGCAGATCATTCTCGATAAAGGCGATCATGTCGGCAGCGATCATCGGTACCCCGCCCAGATAGAGGTCGGCCTGCTGCCGGTGTTTGCCGATAACCTGCCGGACCGCCTCAACCAGTTGGCTCTCCTGATGCTGAAGTCTGGTCAGGTTCTGCCGGTAGGCCGCCGAGACTTCCTTAAGCTCCAGTCCCTCCTGTTCGGAAAGAGTGGCCAGGGACTTTTTCTCCCTCAGTTTATAGCGGCGGGCCAGCAGGTTTCGATAGGTCTGATCGACCGGCAGATTGACCAGGAGGGCGGTGGTCCGGCCATCCTCACTGAGCAGCCTCCCCTTATAAAGAGGGTTTTCCGTCAGCTCGGTGATGACCGTTTTCTTATCGACCGCTGATTTCTCCAGGGTCATAAGTTTGTCTTTGTCGGCAATATCCGAGAGCGAGATCCCGGTACTGAAGATCAGGGGCACATCAAGGAGGGTAGTGACCGAGTCAACCCCATCAAGCTGCCTTAACTCGTCCCTGAGTTCCTTAAGATCGGCAAGGGTTTCGGTCGCAAAAAGATCGGTTCGGGCCGTATAGGTGATAACCAGCACTTCAGCGGTGGAGTATCGTTCGGTTATCTGGCGATGATAGTAGAGGTCGGCGTCATTTTCGAGAACCAGCGAGTCGCCTGAGGCATCCAGCTTAAAGTCTGGAATATGCCAGGCAAAGAAACCAACCACCGCCAGGGAAACGATGAGGGTTACGACCGGCCGTTTCAGGACCAGGGAGTCATAGATGTTTGAAATAGTCTTGTTCACTTGTCTGCTGCCGCTCCCGGCATGATCAGCATGATCCCATTGTCTAATTAAGGACGGTGTTCTTCGTCCCGTTACCTTATTAAACTGTATCAGAAAACGGCCGGCCATCCCTCGAAAAAAAAATCGAGACAAATAAGTCCGGAGTCTAATACAATTAAATCGGAATAGTTTTTACAGACCTTATTAATAAGGTAATGGATCTTTAATCAATCTCGGGAGGGTAGTTTAAATGGCGACATACGAATGTTCAAAATGTGGGATGGGTGTTAACGCAACCTGTGCTAAATGTGATGCACCTCTGGTTGATGACAGTATAACCCTGGAAGACGGGACCGAGGTGCAGGTTTCAAAATGCCCGAATGGTCATGGCAAGATCAAGTCCCCGATGTGCTGCGGCGAGGATATGACCTGCACGATCAAATAGTTCAGCTTAAATCGAAGAAAAGGGGTCAGGTTGAGATGCCCCCTGTTTCACGGACAGTTGGTTAAGCAGCATTTGCCAAAGCTTCATACTGTACCGGGC
>CBDVDF010000352.1:0-2829 GCA_965372675.1 uncultured Desulfobacterales bacterium | reverse complement strand
GACGCTGGGGTCGGAGGTTCGAATCCTCTCATCCCGACCAACTGAAATTAAAGGGGCAAGGCCTTTGGCCTTGCCCCTTTTCTTGTTTGGCCAGGTCTTTTTATAGAAGGAATAAAATAGTGGCCGCAGATCAGCAAAAATGCTATTAAAAATGATCGTTTAAACAAGATATAAATTATATCAATTGAATTATATACTCTGGGATGGCCGTAATGATTGAAGAAAAAAAGGACGGTAGCCTGATCGGTTGGATCAACTGTCAGGACGGCAACTTCTTTGGCTGTTTTTTAAGAAAGTGTCTTGATACCAATATCACCGGCAAGTTATCTGGGTTTCTTGTCGTCTCACTCGTTGGTATAGGTCTGTTGATCACCGTCAACTTTCTGACCATTGACCGCATTCAGAAACTGCACCACAACATATCTTCCATCCAGATCCCCCAGTACAAGATCAGCCAGTACATCCTTCGCAGCATCAACGGTTTTAAAATATCCCTGATCCACATCATGGACCAGGAAGATATCACCCTTGATGACCGCAATATTATTGCCAACCAGGAACGCCTGTCCAACATGGAGATGATGATCCTGGCCATGAAGAATGGCGGCAGCATCCTCGACGTCGCCAAGGTTTCCCAGAAAACCCTCGATGTTTTCTCCGTTTCCCCTTCCAAGGATGTGGTGATCACCAGGATCAACAAGGAGATCTTCTCTGAGTTCTATCTACTTTAAGATTCTTTCAATGAATTTATCGACATCCTGACCTCCCCTGAAATCAGCCAGGAAGAACGCCAGGATAGTTATTATGAACTGGTAGACAGCCTGGATGAAATGCACCTGGTTATCTCCAGGCTGGCCATAGAGATCAATAAACGAAACAATAATGATTTCGCTGAATCAAACCGGATTATCGATAAATCCCAGACCAAGGCGATCATCATAGGGATCGTAGTCGCTTTTTTGCTCATAGTCGGTTCGATCCTCTATATGATCCTTATCGTTGCCCCCTTAAAAGACATTACCGAGAAGATCAAAGATATTGCCAGTGGCGACAGCGACCAGAGCAAGAGGATCGAGGTCAAGACCCATGATGAGATAGGTGTTCTGGCCCAGCATCTGAACCGACTGATCGACAATATCTACAACCTCAATACCTTCAAAACTGTTATTGAAGAAGAGGAGACAACCAAGGAGGTCAATCAGCGCTTGTCGGCCGTTCTCCATGAGCGGCACGATCTTGAGCAGATCTTTATTTATGAGACGTCGAGCAGTAAGAATAATATGACCGTCGCATATGCCTCTGACCCCCGGAACGTTTGCAGTTCCCAGATACTTGATGATGCCAATTTCTGCCGGGCCAAACGGACCGGTCACCCGGTTTCTTCCTTTCTGTATCCCGATATCGGTAAGATTTTTCCGCATAGAGAAACGATGGAGCATCATTGCATCCCGATGATCGCCAATGGGCGGGTAGTTGGCATCGTCCAGTTTCTTCATGACAAGGTCGACTCTGAAGAAAAGATGGTGGATTTCGAAAGCAGGGTCAAAAGGGCAGTCCGCTACATAGAAGAAGCTACCCCGGTCATCGAGGCGAAGCGTTTTGCCTCCGCCCTCCAGGAAACCACGCTCAGGGATCCGATGACCGATCTTTATAATCGTCGTTTCCTGGAGACCTACTCAGATACTCTCGTCGCCAGCACTTTACGACGAGGTACCAAGGTCGGGATCATGATGTGCGACATGGATTTCTTCAAGGAGGTTAACGATACCTTCGGCCATGAAACCGGTGACGTCGTTATTATCAAGACCGCCGAAATACTGAAGAGCTGTGTCCGGGCTTCCGATATGGTCATTCGCTATGGCGGTGAAGAGTTTCTGATCCTGATGATCGATTTCAAGGACCGGGAAGATATTGCCGAACTGGCCGAAAGGATCCGCTCAACCATGGAAAACACCGCCATCAACCACCCAGAGGGAGTTCTGAAAAAGACGATAAGTATCGGCTACAGCGAATTTCCAGCGGATACGGACGGTTTTTGGGAGTCGATAAAATTTGCGGATATTGCCATGTATCGGGCCAAGCAGGATGGTCGGAACCGGGTTGTCGGCTTTACCAGTGATATGTGGGATAGTGAGGAATATTAGGCAGACTCCATCCGGTAGTCAGCCATTATCTCCGCGGTTCTTTTTTCTACTTGAGAAAACTTCTGTGACCCTGGCAGCGACCCCGCCTTGATCGAGAATGACCTCTATCTCATCCCCTCTCGCCAGCCGGCGGCTGTCTCTGATGATCTCCCGGCCCACTTTCTTGATGGTGACGGAATAGCCTCTGCCCAGAACCGCAAGGGGACTGACTGCGTCCAGCAGGGATGCGTACCTTCTCAGCTTTTCTTTTTCTCTTTCCAGACGTTGACCGATCAACAGGCAGGACAATCTGTATAGTTCAGCGGTATTCTGTCTCTTGCCGGCCAGAAGCCGTTGCGGGTTTGCCTCATAAAGTCTTGTTTCTGCCTTTTGCAGAGTTTGGGCTTTGCTGTTCAGCTGTGCGGTAAGGACATGAACCATATCATAGAGCGAACTCTTCAGTCTGAGAGCGAAATTATCGACCAGAACAGTCGGGTCTCCCAGGAGTCTGCGGTGACTGCTGATCCGGTAGCGGTAACTGTCGATCAATCGGGCCAGACTTTCGGCGAGACTGCGGTCAAGGCGGTTGATCCTGGCGGACAGCTCATTTTTATCGGGAATAATTGCTTCAGCGGCGGCGGTTGGGGTCGCCGCCCTGAGATCAGCGACGAAATCGGCAATGGTGAAATCTATCTCATGACCAACC
>CBDVDF010000351.1:0-2832 GCA_965372675.1 uncultured Desulfobacterales bacterium | reverse complement strand
ATCTCATCTTTTTAAAGGATGACAACTAATATCCCGGCATGGTCGAGCCGCTTTCCGAAATATACCAGCGCCTCTATGACCATTTCGGCCCCCAGCACTGGTGGCCAGGTGAGACGCCGCTGGAGATCATGGTCGGAGCCGTCCTCACCCAGAACACCAACTGGCAGAACGTCGAAAAAGCCATCGTCAACCTCAAAAATGGTGGCTTGCTGTCCCTGTCGGCCCTTGCTGAAATTCCCGTTGATACCCTGGCCCAACATATCCGGCCCTCAGGCTATTACAACCTGAAAGCCAAAAGGCTCAAGAACCTGGTCATGGCCATCGGCCGGAACGATGAGGATCTGGAGCCATTTTTTGCCGACCGGCCTGACGAGCTCAGAGAAAAGCTCTTGGCAATAAAAGGGATCGGCCCGGAAACCGCCGATTCGATAATTCTCTACGCCGCCGAAAAACCGGTCTTCGTGATCGATGCTTACACCCATCGGATCCTTTTGCGCCATGATCTGATCTGGGAGGAAAGCGATTATCATGAAATGCAGGAGTTGTTCATCTCTGTCCTGCCCGAAGACATCGCCATCTACAACGAGTACCACGCCCTGCTGGTCCGGCTGGGCAAGGACTACTGCCTGAAGAGAAACCCGCGCTGCCAGGGCTGTCCCCTGGAAGAACTTCTGCCGACCTCAGACCTCCAATAACCCGGAGAGCTCATTATATTCCAGGCCCTGGGCCCGGGCTGTTGGCCGGTTGACCATCAGACCGTCCCAGGTATTTACTCCCATCAGCAGGGCAGGATCTTCCCTGATCGCTCTCTCGACCCCCCATGCCGCGATCGCGCCGATGAACGGCAGGGTAGCAGCAGTCAGGGCATGGGTTGCCGTCCGAGGTACAGCCCCAGGCATATTGGCCACACAGTAATGGATAATACCGGCCTCGGTAAAAACCGGCTGGCGGTGGGTGGTTGGCCGTGAAGTCTCGAAACAGCCGCCCTGGTCGATCGCCACATCGACGATCACGGAACCGGGCTGCATATCATCAAGCATCTCTCTGGTGACCAGCAACGGCGCCCGGCCTCCGGGGACTAGAACCGCGCCGATCACCAGGTCGGCGCTATTGATCTCGCTGGCGATATTTTCCGGACTGGAGACAACAGTTCTGATCCCACCGCCAAGATCCTCTGCCAGCCTGGCCATCTTGGCAGGATTGCGGGCCACCACCGCCACCTCGGCCCCCATCCCCAGAGCAACAGCCGCAGAATTACGACCCACGGTACCGCTGCCCAGGATAACCACCCGACCCGGGGCAACCCCGGTCACACCGCCAAGCAAAACCCCTCTTCCCCCATTCTCCTTTTCGAGAAAACGGGCCCCGGCCTGCACCGCCAGTTTGCCGGCCACCTCACTCATCGGCACCAGCATCGGCAAAGATCCGTCTGGTAGCTGGACGGTTTCATAAGCAAGCGCCCTGACCCCGCTTTTAAGCAGCTCCGCGGTTAACTCCCTTAGAGTCGCTAAATGCAGGTAGGTGAAAATAACCAGCCCCGACCGGAAAAATCGATATTCAGACACCAGGGGTTCCTTGACCTTGACAACAATCTCCGCCTGGAGCCAGACCTGTTCAGCCCCGACCACGATCCGGGCTCCGGCCGCCCTGAAATCGTCATCACTGATCCCGCTGCCAAGACCGGCCCCCTGTTCAACACAAACCTGATGCCCGGCCTCAACCAGAGTCGACACTCCAGCAGGGACCATTGCCACCCGATTCTCTGCTTCCTTGATCTCTCTGGGGATGCCGATGATCATCTAGTGCCTCGTAAAGCATAAAGTGTCGCAATATTGCGCAGGGATTTGGCGTGCCAACAGATAGCGAGTTTACGAGACCTTCGAGGCGCGACTGACGGCGCGCAAGTAACAGCGAAGCAGTGTCCGGCTATGTAACAGAAGTCGTAACGCGGTTAGCACTTTAAATAACAAGTAGGTAGTGAAGATTCGAGATACGTCGGTTTATGGTTTATGCGGCACTAGCCTCTCTCTGGCGGGATCGATCTGAACCCGTATTTTTCACAAGCGATCTGCTGCGAAGCCGCAAAGCACCGCCTCTACTGCGTTACGCTTGAAAAATATTCTCAACATACTGCAAGTATGCCTGCGAGTGTTTTTCGGCACGTGCCTTGTATACACGACACCTTTCGACTTCTCACGACAACCTTTGTGAAAAATACGGGTTAAAGCGGCAGGATATGGATCTCTTTCCTGACCGGATGAGTACCTTTAAGTAACAGGCCCTTGCGGCCGTCTATGCTGATCTCGTCACCGAATTTTATCTCCTGGCCGATGATCTCGGCCCGCTCTTCCGTTTCGTAAACTTTCAAGGCATTGCAGCCTACCCCGCAGGTCTTCTCCAGGCGCAGGGCAACCACCGAGGCATGGGAGGTCTGGCCGCCCCGGGCCGTCAACAGGCCATCGACCATGGCGATGTCCTTGATATCCTCCGGCACCGTATCCTGACGGATCAGGATCAGCGGCGTATCCGGATCCTTTTCGCGCAACTCCAGAATGTTCTCTCTGGTGAACACCGCTCGCCCCGACATGGCGCTGCCACTGACCCCGATACAGTGGCCGAGGATAAATGGTCCTATATCGCAGTCGAAGACAAAAAAGCTTTCCTTTTTCTTGATGGTGATCATGTCACGGGTCTGCAGCAGATAAAGATCATCAGCCGATTTCCCTTCGAAGGTGAACTCGATCTCCTGGGGATTCCCGCGCTTTTCATATACCAGTTCCCGGGAAATATCGAGCAGCCGCTCATAAACTTCCGGGAATTTCTTCTCAAGGG
>CBDVDF010000350.1:0-2840 GCA_965372675.1 uncultured Desulfobacterales bacterium | reverse complement strand
GTGTTACCCCTTATGATGTTGTCGTTGTCGGGGCCGGTCATGCCGGCTGCGAGGCGGCCCTGGCCGCGGCCCGGCTCGGTTGACGGACGGCGGTGCTGGTGATCAATGTCGATACCATCGGTGCGATGTCCTGTAATCCGGCGATCGGCGGCCTGGCCAAAGGTCATCTGGTCAAGGAGATCGATGCCCTGGGCGGTGAGATGGCCAGGAATATCGATGCCACCGGCATCCAGTTCCGGCGTCTGAATACCAGCAAGGGGCCTGCAGTCTGGTCATCAAGGGCCCAGGCCGATCGGCTCCTTTATAGGTTGCGGATGAAGGAGGTCATGGAGGCCCAGGAGAACCTGGAGATCCGCCAGACCGTCGCTGACCGTTTCATTGTCGAGGATGGCCGGGTCTGCGGCGTTACCACCTCTCTGGACGAAGAGATCCGGGCCAGAACGGTGGTGGTCTGCACCGGCACCTTTCTGAACGGCCTGATCCATATCGGTCTTAAATCTTTCCCGGCCGGCCGCCTGGGGGACAACCCCTCGGTCAGCCTCTCTGAAGACCTGCGCAAGCTGGGTTTTGCGATGGGGCGGATGAAGACCGGCACCACCCCCCGCCTTGATGGCACTACCATTGATTATTCGGAACTCGAAGCCCAGGAGACCGATGATCCGCCCAACCTCTTTTCCTTTGCCAGCAGTGAATTGAAACTGCCACAGCGGCCCTGTTACATAACCTACACCAATGAAAGGACCCACGAGATCATCCGGGAGGGCTGTGACCGTTCGCCGATGTTCACCGGGGTTATTGAAGGGGTCGGGGCCCGCTATTGTCCTTCGATCGAGGACAAAGTCACCCGTTGTCCGGAAAAAAGCCGCCACCAGATCTTTCTGGAACCGGAAGGGCTGGATACTGTGGAAGTCTACCCCAACGGGGTTCCTACCAGTCTGCCGATCGATGTTCAGGAGCGGATGATCAAGAGCATCAAGGGTCTGGAAAATGTCAGGATAATCCGGCCCGGCTATGCGATCGAATATGATTATGTCGATCCGCTGGAGCTGAAAGCGAGCCTGGAGACCAAACGGCTCAAGGGCCTTTTCCTGGCCGGTCAGATCAACGGTACTTCCGGCTACGAGGAAGCGGCGGCCCAGGGCCTGATGGCCGGGATCAACGCGGTCCATTTGGTCCGAGCTGAGGAGCCACTGATCCTTGATCGTTCCCAAGCCTATATCGGGGTGCTGATCGATGACTTGGTGACCCGTGGCACCAAGGAACCTTACCGGTTGTTTACTTCGCGGGCCGAATATCGTCTCCTGCTCCGGGAGGACAACGCCGATCTGCGACTGACCGAGATCGGCCACCAGCTGGGCCTGGTTGGTGACCAGCCTTACCAGCGCTTCCAGGCCAAGAAAGAGGCCCTTGCCAAGGGGATCGAATGGCTCAACACCACAACCGTCAGGCCGATTAAAGAGGTCAATGAGCGGTTGGAGTCGGTCGGCAGCGCACCCTTGAAACAGCAGGTATCTCTGGCCGCTATTCTGCGCCGGCCGGAGATCGATCCTGCCAAGCTGGCCCTGGTTTATGGCGGGGAACTGCAGCTTGAGGATCACTATCGTGATGATATCCAGCTTCAGGTCAAATACGAGGGTTATATCAAACGTCAGCAGGAGCAGGTCGACCGTTTTCGCAAATTTGAATCGATCGTTCTTGCCGATGATCTCGATTACTCGACAATGTCGGGTCTTTCCGCTGAAGTGGTCGAAAAACTGACCATGATCAGGCCGCTTAATCTTGGCCAGGCCTCCCGGATTTCCGGGATCACCCCGGCCGCTATTTCGATCCTTCAGGTCTATCTGAAAAAATCCGGCCTCCTTTAAGCCGGTAAAGATCAGGCGTCATCTCATTTCTCATCTAAAGAATTTCAGGAGGTAATTATGCGTCAGGGACTTAAAGTCGGATCATTCGAGATTTTCTGGCTGGATGGCGGGGCCTTCGAGCTTGACGGGGGTTGTATGTTCGGGGTGGTCCCCCGGGCCTTATGGCAAAAGAAGTTCCCGTGTAGTGATGACGGCCATATCAAGCTGGTCAATTCCCCGATCCTGGTCAAGACCCCGGAGGGCAATCTCATAATCGACAGCGGTCTTGGCAACAAGCTGACTGATAAACAGAAAAAGATCTTCCGGGTCACAGAAGAGTGGGATGTTGAGGGCAGTCTGGCCGAGCTTGGGCTGAACCGGGATGATATCGACCATCTGATCCTTACCCATTGTGATTTTGATCATGCCGGCGGCGTGGTCATGCATGGTCGGGACGGTGAACCTGAAATGACCTGGCCCAAAGCAGTCCATCATCTCCAGAGGGCGGAGTGGGAGGATGTCCTCAAGCCCAATCGCCGGGCGGTCAACACTTACTGGCCGGTGAACCTGGACCTGTTGAAAAACAGTGCGCAGCTGAATCTCGTTGAAGGGGAGGCGGAACTGTTGCCGGGAGTCAAGGTCTCGATAACCGGCGGCCATACCCGAGGGCATCAGGTGGTATGGCTTTCATCGGAGGGAGAGAAGGCGGTCCATTTAGGTGATCTTCTGCCCAATCAGGCCTATTTCCATCCCCTCTGGGTGACCCCCTACGACAATTTCCCGCTGGATTCCATCGACCAGAAGGAGAAGCTTATCTCCAGAGCGGTGGCTGAAGGGCAGTGGTTCCTCTTTTATCACGATCCTTACATCGCGGCCTGTAAGTATGATCATGATGGCAAGGTGATCGAAGAATTTTCGGCCGGCTGAGTCTTCGGGACGGTTTGTCAGGGTCTCACTCTAAGTCCTCTCGACCTGCCGCCATCGTCCTCTCTTAAC
>CBDVDF010000349.1:0-2843 GCA_965372675.1 uncultured Desulfobacterales bacterium | reverse complement strand
ACCAGTGCCCTTCTGGTCGGTACTTCAAACCAGAGTTCCTTGCGATAACTCTTCATTTTTCTACTCCTCTCTTTGGGCCAGACTGGCACAGAAGAATTTAATTATTTTATTAACAACTTGATTTTTAAGATATTTCTTGCTTTATAGTACTGTGTTTAGGGAGATATCATTATTAAATTCAATATTTTAAGATTAATAGCATCAATAATTTCATTTCAGGGTGGGGAGTGTAATGAGCAATAAAGTTGTCTTTAGAACAGTAGCAATAACCTCGATCGTTTTGTTTTTCTGTCTGGCCGGCAACAGCTTTGCTGCTGACCCGTCTGAACTTCAGGGTCTGCGGAAAACCTATCAGGACCATAAACAGAAACTCGGCAAGAGCTACCTGAGCCAGCTGTCCGTACTAGAGCAAAACATGCTGAGCAACGGCAACCTGACCGGAGCGAAAGCGGTTCGCATGGAAAAACAGCGGATCGACAAAGAACTGGCGCCGGTCGTAAAAAAGGTCCAGCGCCCGACTCCGCCCCCGGCAGCAGTAGCACCGCCACCACCTAAGCCTAAACCGGTAGTAAAGCGGCATATCCCCAAGACCTACGTCAGCAGTGTCAAAGGTCTGGCCGGTGCCGCTAAATTCTCAAAGAATAATATCTACAAATTCAACCTGCCGAAGGTCGGCGCCAACAGCAGCCTCACCTTCTGGGCCTCCGGCCGACGTTCTACCGACAGCACCGGTCATGTCTGGCTGATCACCCCCGATGGACTTCGTAAAAGAGTGGGGAAATGGAAAGAGAGCTACTTCGACAAAGCTGCATCCGATGCATCCTCCTATAAGAGACTCCTGCCGATAACCGACGATATCTCGGAGTTGGTGACCAGACCCGGTGTTTACAAAGTGGAATTCGAATGGACCGGCGGCATCGACCCACTGGTTATTCTTCGGGTTGAGATCACTTCGTAACCCGAATAGTTCATATGCAACAAAAAAGGCCACAGGGTTATCCCTGCGGCCTTTTTTGTTTTTAGCTTCCCGCTTCCAGGATCAACAGGAAGAATAACCACAACTGTTACAACTGTTACAACCACCGCTCCGCCTTAAGGACAGCTTGCCGCACGCCGGACAAGACGTAAATGTCGACGGCTCGACGTACGGCTCGGGGTCATTGTCAACTTCATCTTCGCTGCATCTATCGAGCACCTTGGCCAAGGCGGCAGGGATCGAATAACAACGACCCAGGCTGCCATTGCTCCAGGCCCCATCGGAAGAGATATCCTCAAGGGTCCGGGCCAGTTTGCCGACCAGCCGATAATCATGCTGCAGGGCCACCGAAAGGACCCGACCCAGCGCCTCACTCATGCCGTGCAGGGTGGAACCTGATTTGGTGGTATTGAGGAAGACCTCACGGACATGCCCCTGGCTACCCATGTTAGCGGTAATATACAACGGTGCCGGTCCCCGCCATTTGAAGGTACTGCCGCGCCGCTCATCCATATCGGTAAACTCCAGGTCTTTCTGACCCTTAGCAGCCTGATCGGACAGAACACCCTCCATCGAAGAATCCCTGAACATCGTAATCCCCTTCAGGTTGCTCTTACGGGCATACTCAAGGACTTTACGGATATCGGCAACCGAGGTGGAAGCCGGCAGGTTGATGGTCTTGGAGACCGCCGTATGATTGAAGGCCTGGCAGGCCTCAAGGATCCTGATCTGCTGGTAGGGATCGATCTCATGGGCGGTCTGCTTACTGATCCAGTCCAGCTTCTCCTCGCTGTAGGCATAAAACTCCAGCGGCACCAGAACAAACTCCTTCCAGGACTCATCAATGTCCTTGACCTTGCGGGACTGGATCATCGAAAAATAAGGCTCCACTCCGGTGCAGGCTACCCTCAACAGCTGCGAAATGGAACCGGTCGGGGCCTGGGAGGTCGTGACTGAATTATAGAGGCCTCCGAGCTTATGAAGTTTAGAGAAGATATTGTTGATCTTCTTCTGCCATGCCTTGCTGTCACCCATGTCGCTCTTCACAAAAGCGACCGCATCATTCTCAATCTTCTTTACATAACTCATGTTCCATTCTTGCGGTTTAAGCGTTTTACCCTTTTTCTTGCTTATCGCCGCATAGTCGATACTGCCCTGCATCGAGCCGAGCATCAGGGCCAACTGGGTGGCCTTGGCAAAAATCGGCGCCTCATGCTCATCGGCATAGGAAACATCGAAATGGTTCATGGCGTTGTGCAGGCCGGTAAAACCGATGCCGATCGGCCGGAATTTCAAGGTGTTCTTCTCGATCCGTTCAACGGGAGGGAAACCGCCCATATCGAGGATCTCGTTGCCGGCAATCGCCGCCAGTCGGGAAGACTCAAAGACATTTCCCAGGTACTTGTCCCGGTCGTCTTCGAGACATTTAGGCAGGCTGATCGTCAGCAGATTGCAGGCGGTGTCCTTGGTAGAAAGATATTCACCGCAGGGGTTGGAGAACACCGGGTTGTGTTTGGCCATCACCGGGGTGTTGGCGATGCTTTTCTGGGTGAACAACAGGCCGGGATCGCCGGATTTCCAGATATATTCGGCAATGGTCTGCAGCAATTCCTCATTCTTCCAGAATTTATCATCGGTTACATTCAGCGAGACATTACAGCCGGTATCCTTGCCGGGGTTATCACCGTCATAAACGAGAACAACTCGCTGAGCGAAACGACGCAACAACTGCACATGCGACTCACCCAAAGCTGTTCCCAGCGTGGCGACAACGTTGCCGATGCCATGCTGGGATATCATCATGCAATCGGTGTACCCTTCGACGACAATGACGGTTTTTGTTTCGCGAATCGCTTGGCGTGCGACG
>CBDVDF010000348.1:0-2867 GCA_965372675.1 uncultured Desulfobacterales bacterium | reverse complement strand
AAACTCAATGGAATTAACCACGAAGGCCAGGCTGACAATAGTCAACAGGCCACCGAATGAGAGCGGGGCGAGGGCCGCTTTCTTGATCTTTTCCATAGTTATGTTTTTCGTCTCGCTGTTTCCTACCTCACAAGTCGCCTGGCCTCTGTTCTTGATCGATTCATAGATGTCGACCACACCCACCCAGAGCGCGAAAAAACCGATCAGCAGGGTCAGGGGACGGACGTAGCCCATGATCAGGAAGGCATTCAGCCAGGCGGTCATAAAAAGGAAGTAGAGGATGCCGGAGGCCATGACGAACGAGCCGACCACCAGCCAGATCCTCTTGCGGTTATTCATGCTGAGGACCAGCGAGATCAGGTAGAGGAGAACCCACATGGCACATGGATTCAGGCCGTCCATCAGACCGAGGATCACGGCCAGGGCCGGTAGTGAAAAGTCCCGGGCCTCGATAGGGCCGAGCAGGGGAACATCAACGATGGTAGAAGGGGCCAGCCCCTCTTCGTCTTCTGGGGCGATCTCCTCATCCGGACTGAACGTCTCTGAAATTATTTTTTCATCGTCCGGGTCCTGATAGCCGTTATCGATCCGGTCATTGACCAGAAGAACGGCGGCCAGGATCAATAAGATCAGGAAGGAATATCTCTTGAACCGGTCGGCGAATGTATTTTTGATGGTCTGCCGAATTAACTTCATTATCCGCTCCCAACCTTTCTATGAGATGACGGGATGGACTCCTTATTAATATTCTCACATTATAGGTCAAAATAAGTCAAATCAGGCGGCTGATTTTTTCAACGGGGATGATTCTGCTTCGCTCGATATATCGGATGAGAGCTAGGGCCAGCGGGGGGAGGTGCTTTTGCCTGCATAGGCCTGCACCCGGTCGGGATAGTTGCTGAACACACCGTCAACCCCGATTGTGACCATCTTTTCCAAGTCGTCGGTTTTATTGACCGTGTAGACAAAGACCTTCAGCCCCAGAGCATGGGCTTCTTCAACCAGGGCCCGGTCAACCACCGCCAGGGGAGGGTGGAGGGAATAGGCCTGTAGTTCGGCTGCGAAAGCCAGATGGTCTTGGAGTGGGCCGGCGATCAGCAGGCCGAGCAGGATCTGGGAGTCGAGCTGCTTTACTTCGCGGAGCAACTGGCGGTCGAAGGACGAAACCAAAAATAGTTCGTTCGAACAGCCCGCCTGACGCTGGTCAGAGATAAATTCAGCCACCGGTTTGGCGCTTGCCGATCCTTTCAGTTCGATATTGAGGATGGCCCGGCCGTTGATAGCTGCAAAAACCTCCGGCAGGGTCGGGATCTGTTGGCCGTTACCGGCATCGAGGGTGCGCAGCCGGGCAAAATCATGATCCATCAGTAAGCCCCGGCCGTTGGTGGTCCTCTCCAACTGTTTATCGTGAAAGACCAGGAGGTGGCCGTCAACAAAATGGACATCAAGTTCGACGCCGTCCACCCCGAGTTCTAGGGCTTTCCGGAAAGAGGCGAGGGTGTTTTCCGGTTCGTAAGCCATGTCGCCGCGATGGCCGATGCTGAGTAATTTCTGTTACATCAATATCTCTTGGCCGCCAGGATGAGAACTGGTTGTCATGCTGCAGTTATTGTCCGGATCTTGCAGAAATATTTCCGCAGTATCCTGCGCCCCGCTTCGTTTGCCGAGGGTCCGGCCGAGCCGGGTGATTATCTCGGCGGAAGTCGAGCGGTAGGTCGTCAGTTTGCCGCCATAGAGGCTGACCAGTCGGGGCTGCCGACGGTTGTCGTAGTGGATCATGGTCTCGCGGGGTCTGATTGAAAAACCCGACTGTAGTTTCGGCAGGACCCGGAGACCGGCGAAACTGTCCGTCACCCGGCACTTGCAAGAGGGAAAAGATTTTCGGACGGCGGCCAGCAGGTAGTCTATTTCTTCGGTACTGGCCTTGCTCGCGGCCGGGTCGCCGCTAAAGCTGGTTTCGGTGGTGCCGACCAGGGGGGTTTGATGCCAGGGCATGATGAACATGGCCCGGCGGTCGATCGGTGACTCAAGGTAGAAGATCGCGTCGCTGATCCGGCCGGCCAGCTCGATATGGGCTCCCTGGACCAGTTCGATGGGCGGGGCGGCCGGGGCGCCTCCAATCAGCTCCTGCAGTTTTGCCGCCCAGGGTCCGCCTGCATTGATCAGAACCCGGCAGCGCATTTCTTTTTCCTCACCTTGCCGGCTGTATCTTACCAGGTAACGGTCACCCTGGTCGTCGGCTTTGATAAACACGGCATGCTCCATGAGTTTAGCGCCAAGTTTTTCGGCGGACTTGACCACGGTCAGGGTGAGGAGATGATCGTCGGTCTGGGTATCCCAGTACTGGTAGACCTTTTTCAGACCGTCTGTCTTGATACCGTCGAGCTGCGGCCACTCACTTTCCGGCACACAGCGGAAGCGGGAGAGGGGTTCGAAGCCGCCCAACAGGCTGTAAAGGCTCAAGCCGGCAAAGATCATCCAGGGCGGGTGGCGACCGTCGCGGTATACCGGGATGTAGAACGGCAGGGGGTGGACCAGCTGGGGGGCGATCTTAAGTAAGATCCGCCTTTCATGCAGTGAGGTGCGGACCAGGCCGAACTGGTAGGTCTCAAGGTAGCGAAGGCCTCCATGGATCAGTTTGCTGGAGTGGCTGGAAGTTGCCGTCCCCCAGGAATCCTTTTCGAGGATACAGACCGAATAGCCGGCCGCAGCTGCAGCTTGGGCGCAGCCCACGCCCTGGATTCCACCGCCGATGATAATTATCTCATAATCATTCATTTAGAGGTCTTCCCCTGGATCTAGAGTTAAGGTCATCAGTAATTACTATGACCATTATATCTTTAACTGCAGGTGAACAGGCCAGGAAT
>CBDVDF010000347.1:0-2877 GCA_965372675.1 uncultured Desulfobacterales bacterium | reverse complement strand
ACTGCAGGACGTCTGATCTCATCTTCAATGACCTGGACGGCCCCGGCTGCTTCTTCTCTCCGGACCACCAGGTCAAAATTTCCCGCACAACATCCTTTGCCGCAGGAATTCTCGTCACCGGCCAATAAGGCAGCGACTCCCCTATCTGCCAAGACCTTTTTATAAGACTTCATTTCGGCCATCGGTCCATGCCTGACCACAACAAGATCATCATCCGGGCCCAGTTCACCCTGGCTGGCTACTTGTTGCCGGGGCCGATCCTTTCGCGAAAGCATTTCACTGCCACTTAGCAGAGAAATGCCGCAGGCGGCGCATTTTTCTATTTCGGCCCGATACTCATCTTCACAGATCGGGCAATATTTCAGCTCATCTTCGTACATGCTTTCTCCTTAGCTTAAAAAATAAAACGGCTCAGCTCTTCATTTTAGCTGATATCACGAAACTGCTCCCTGACTCACAGTTACAACAAACTACTTGGAGCTTATTTTCTTGCCATCGGATGAGCCCGGTCATAGACTTCCGACAGGTAATCCATGTTCAAATGAGTGTATTTCTGGGTAGTCGACAAACTGGCATGACCAAGTAGTTCCTGTACAGCTCTGAGGTCGGCACCCATCTCCAGGAGGTGGGTGGCAAAGGAATGACGCAGAGCGTGAGGGGTGACTTTGGTGATGATCCCGGCCCTGACCGCATAATCACTGACCAGCCGCTCTATACTCCGCACCGTCAACCTGCTTCCTCTGGTATTGAGGAATAAAGCGTCTTCCTCGGGAGGATGACCCCTGACAACCCTGGCTTCGGTCAGGCTTCGACGCAGAGGCAGGTATGCCTGCAACGCTTCAAGAGCGGCCCGGCCCACCGGGATGACCCTCTCCTTGTTGCCCTTGCCAAGAACCTTGACCAACTCTCCGCTGAAATCTAGTCGGTCGAGATCAAGACCAGCCAGTTCCGCGACCCTCATGCCGGTCGAATACAATAACTCCAGGATAGCCCGGTCCCGGTCAGCGAAGCGGTCATCTGCACCGGGCGTTTCCAGGAGCGAAAAGACCTCATCGACGGTGAGAAAAGTCGGCATATATTGTTCCTGCCGGGGCATGGCGATCGGCAAGACCGGATTGGTCGACACAACCTTTTCTCTAATGATGTATCTGAAGAAAGTTCTCAGGGCCGAAAGTTTGCGGGCCACGGAAGCGCTTTTATTCTTGGGACTGAGGGAAAAAACGAATGATCTGACCATCGGCGTGTCGATATCAGCCGGGTCCTCGGTTCCTATGAAATCGGTAAATTCCCGGAGGTCCCGGCAATAACTTTCGACCGTATTTGGCGAATAGCTTTTTTCAACTTCCAGCCACTCTGCGAAGTCGACAATACATGCGGATATGTTCTTCGCCACCTGGATAGCCTGTACTTTGTTGGATTGGGAAAACGACCAGTGTCGCGTCAAGGATGAAATGACGTGACACCTGCCCGAATCAGGATCTTGCCGCAGGATAATCTAAAAATCTTATTATTAAAAGGGATTGCCCAAGAGCCTTTATTTTTCTATTATTAATAGTTTCGATCTTAGAGAATTGATATCCTTGCCTTCCCACACTCAGGTATACAGTAATGGCGAAAAAGAATTTTGAAGAATCCCTGGCAAAGCTGGAGAAGATCACAGCAGAACTGGAGAGTGGCGAACTCAGCCTTGAAGAATCGCTGAAGAGGTTCGACGAAGGAGTTAAACTGGCCGAATTATGCAACCGAAAGCTTGATGAGGCCCAGAGCAAAGTTAACCTTCTCCTCAAAAAAGGTGACGAACTGCAGGAAGTCCCCTTCTCTGAAGAAGAATCCGATACTTAATCCCATCTGGGCCAGGGCAATATGGATCTGAAGAGTTATCTGGCAGCGAAACAAGAGATGGTGGAACAGGCCATGGACGACCTGATCCACAAAACGGCAGGCCTCCAGCCGGATCTTGGCCGACATATAGAAGCAATGCGTTACAGCCTCTTTGCCGGTGGCAAGAGGCTGCGTCCGGTCCTCTGTATTGCCGCCTGCGAATCAGTCGGTGGAGACGGCGAATCTATTCTGCCGGCCGCAGTCGCTCTAGAGTGTATCCACACCTATTCACTCATTCATGATGATCTGCCGGCAATGGATGATGATGAGCTGCGGAGGGGCAAGCCGACCAGCCATGTTCTTTACGGTGAAGCGGGGGCGATCCTGGCCGGAGACGGGTTGTTGACCATGGCCTTCGAGTTACTTAGCGGAGATCAACTTGCACAGATCTCCCCGGCCGATCGGCTGCGAATAATAAAGATCATCGCCGGCGGCGCAGGTTCGCTCGGCATGGTGGGTGGCCAGGCTATTGATATCGCCTGTGAGGGCAAAAAGATAGATATCGACACCCTGCGCCAGATCCACAGCCGCAAGACCGGAGCTCTGATAACCGCCTCGGTCCAGACCGGCGCCGTACTCGGTGGAGCCAGTCCCGAGCAATTCGCCGCCTTGACCGTTTATGGGCAGAAGATCGGCCTGGCCTTCCAGATAGTCGATGATCTGCTCAACGTTGAAGGGACCACGGAACAACTTGGCAAAGCGGCCGGTTCCGATGCGGACCGGGGCAAAGCCACATACCCGGCCTTTTTCGGGGTGGAAGAAACCCGCCTAATGGCCGAAGAAACTATAGCCGAAGCCCGATCAGCCTTGACAGAATTCGGTGAGATGAGCAGTAAATTACGTGACCTGGCAAACTATATTTATACCCGCAGCAACTGAATAGTGATCAATTGTTAATGAATTTCCCGGCGCATCGGTTTAAACTGTGATACTTTGGTAAGTTAATTTCTATGACAGACCGATCTTCTGACCGGCTGAACCATTCAGGACTATTAT
>CBDVDF010000346.1:0-2881 GCA_965372675.1 uncultured Desulfobacterales bacterium | reverse complement strand
TAATAATTGCTTATGCTTAATACTTTGATATATAGTATTTTTTACTTCGTCGTATTCTGACAATGGGGGTTGGCAGGATGAGTCTAAAAAACAAAATATTGCTCTGGATGGGTGTGATCGGTTTGTTACCGTTGCTGGTAATGTCCCTAGAGAGCAACCATATCGGCCATCAGGCCATCATCTCCTCTGAAACCACCCATCTGAACTTCGCTCTTAAATCCAGACTGATCTGGCTGGAAGAATGGCTTAAATTCACCCGTAGCGAATATCTCTATGCCGGCTTGAGCAGCTGCCCTAAAGATCATGAAATGACTTTTCAGGGATCTCGTCGGGCCGTGCATCGGGCCATTGACTCTCTGGCCAAAGGACATGCCAATTACGAACTGCTGGCTGCATTTGATTCAGACTGGCAGCTTATCGCCAACGCTATAAATCATGGCGAAGAGCCTGACCGCCCGCCAGAGCAAATAAAGAAGCGGCTGGAGGCCGGTGAAAATTTCGTTGTCCATCCCTACATGGTACGAAAAGGGGGCCAGGTCCTCTTGCAGATCGGCCAGCCAGTTTTCGATCCCGATGGTCAAATTTTTGCCTATATATTTGCCCGGCTGAACATGACAAAATCACTAAATCGGATCCTGGGCGACTCGGGGGACCTGGGCCATACCGGTAAATTATACCTGGTCTCGGATGAAGGTCGTTACCTCTCTCATTCATTCGGCATCAAGAATGTCTACGGCAAGATAGGTTCAATGCCCAAAGAGCTGCTTCAGGGCCCTTTCTGGCAGGTAATTAATTATAAGGACTGGCAAGGGGTAAAGGTCCTGGGCATATCTGCGCCGGTAACTGATTATGACTGGGTCCTGATCGCCGAAGTTGATGAAGAAGATGCCTTTTTTCTTCTTAACCGGGCGATCGTCGCCGGAACTCTGACCGGCCTGGCTGTTCTTGTCGTTGTCTTTTTTCTATCTCTCGGAACCGCCAGAGCCATCTCAAAACCATTCAGTGAAATGGCTCGGGTTGCCCAGAAGGTTTCATTTGGCAATTTGGCAGAGCGGATGCCTGCATTCAAAGAGGAGGAGCCACAAAAAGTGAGCAAGGCCTTTAACGAAATGCTGGCCCGGCTTGCTGTTACTCAACAGGGCCTCTCTAATGCCGTTTCCCTGGCCGCAGTCGGTTCCCTGAGCAGCAGTATAGTTCATGAGATGCGTAATCCCCTTTCATCGATCAAGATGAATATCCAGGCCTTGCAAAGAAAAGTCGGCGACGAACCGGCTTATGCTGAGATGGCTGAACTGGCTCTGTCACAGGCGGAAAGGCTTGAGGTCATGCTGAATGATCTGTTGAGTTTTGGTAAACCCTTCAAGCTTGATCTTACACTGACAAATTTCAGAACCATTGCTGAAAGCGCCGTCAAATTACATAAAAAAGAGGCCGGTAAAAAAGGTATATATCTTGATATCGAGGATGGTCTTGGGGAGCATGAGATTTCGATTGATACTGAACTGATGGAAAGAGCCCTGGACAATCTTATCACCAATGCGATCTACTGGTCGCCCCAGGAAGCTACTATTGTTATTAAAGGCAATCGGCACGAAAACAAGAATGAGTGGTTTTTGATCTCTGTCATCGATAGTGGTCCCGGAATCCAGGAAGATCAGCTTGAAAAGGTTTTTATGCCCTTTTTCACCACCAGACATGAGGGTACGGGCCTGGGGTTGGCCAATGTTAAAAAGATCATTGAGCACCATGGCGGCACCATAAATGCTGAAAACAACCAGGACAGTGGTGGTGCCTTCACCATGGTTCTGCCTTTTAAAGGGGTTTAGAATGGCATCCATACTTATTGTTGATGATGATCGCGCCCTTTGCCGGACCCTTGAGCTTCAGCTTGAACTGGAAGGTCATCAGATCAAAGTCGCCTATGATGCTGCGACCGGCCTTGATCTTGCCGCAACCATCCATCCGGACCTGGTCTTTCTCGATGTTAATCTGCCGGATATGGACGGGTTGGCTGCTTTACCTGAATTTCGAGCTATTGATAATTCCTCAGCAATAGTCATCATGACCGCCGCCCTCGACAATGCGATCGTGGTTGAATCAATGAAAGGCGGCGCCTTCGATTATCTTAGAAAGCCGATCAACCTCGATGATATATTGGCCCTGGTCAAAAAAGCTGCAAAAGTCCATCTTCCTGAAAATATCCTGCAGGTTAGCGAAGGCACCGTCAGAGATCATGATATGGTCGGCATCCACCCGACCATTTTGGAAGTCCATAAAATGCTCGGCTTGTTGTCCAGAAGCAGGGTTACGGTTTTGATCCTCGGTGAAACCGGCACTGGTAAAGAGATGGCTGCCCGTATTTTGCACGGAGCCGGTGGTGCTGAAAAACCATTTGTGGCTATCAACTGCTCCTCCGTCGTCCCTACCCTGCTTGAGAGTGAATTGTTCGGTCATGAGAAAGGGGCTTTTACCGGCGCCGAGCAAACCAAGATAGGACAATTGGAGTTTGTCAAAGATGGCACCCTGTTTCTCGATGAGATCGGCGATATGCCACTGGACCTGCAGGCCAAGTTGCTCAGAGTTCTGCAGGAGGATGAGTTTGTCAGAGTCGGTGGTCTTGAACCGATAAAACTTAAAGCCAGGATAGTCGCTGCGACCCACCGGGATCTTTTAAAACTGATCGAGCAGGGTAAATTCCGCAAGGATCTATACTATCGTTTGACCGTAGCCACCGTTAATTTACCACCGCTGCGGGAGCATCGTTCGGATATTCCCCTGCTGGTGCCATATCTCCTCAACAAAATAAGTAAGAAGATGAATTTCCCCCTGCCGGTCGTCGAGGATAGCGTCATGCAAAAATTGATCGATCATGACTGGCCGG
>CBDVDF010000345.1:0-2886 GCA_965372675.1 uncultured Desulfobacterales bacterium | reverse complement strand
ATCCTACTTCAAAGGAACCAGCGCCCATAATACTGTTTGCATTGATGGTCAAGACCAGGCAGAGCAGCTAACCGGCTTTGTTTGGGACAGATCGTTCAACGTTGAACACAGAAGACACACTACCCCTGATGGATATGAGGTGTCCCAGGCCAGCCATGACGGCTATACCCGTCTCAATCATCCTGCCATCCATCAACGAAAAATAATCTCCGGTCCGGCAGATATTTTTTTGCTTGAAGACATCTTTAAGGGTACAGGCTGTCACGATTTTGCGTTAAACTATCACCTGCATCCACAGGTGGAAATTGAATTCACCGACAACTGGTATTGCTTAAAAAATAAGGATAGGGAAATCTACTTGCAACTAATTGATGGAAATTTCGAGTTGATCCAGGGGCAAAAAAACCCACTTCTCGGCTGGTACTCACCGGCATACGGTGTCATTGAAGAAACTACCACCCTCCAAGCAAAACAAACCGGAGCACCAGCCGAAGTCCGTTTCTCTACTCTGATCACTATCGGCAAGCCCAATCCCGAAGCCATCAAAAACATACTGGCACAAAGATGACCAGACACCAAATACTCAATATCTGGATCGATGAGGTCAGTTTCCAGCAAGCCTTGGGCAAGGTGGTCGAATTCGTTGAACATGGCAACCGACCCCATACCATCTTTGCCGCCAACCCGGAGAAGAACTTTTCGCTGCCCAAAAACCCCCTGCTATATGAGAGCTTCAAGAAGGCCGACCTGCTGATCCCGGACGGGATTGGCATGGTGCTAGCGGCCAGGATCATCCACGGGACAAGACTCGAACGAGTACCCGGTTGCGAGTTCATGCAGGAAACCTGTGGACTAGCTGCAGAAAAGGGATTCAAAATATTTATCTACGGAGCCCAAGAGGAGGTCAATCAGGAAGCAGTCCGTATCCTCCGGCGACGGCATCCTGCCATCAAGATCGTTGGGAATGTTAACGGTTATTGGCCTGAGAACAAGATGGCCGAGTTGATTGGGAAGATCAATGATTCTGGAGCCCAAATTCTGTTCTTGGCCCTAGGTTCACCAAAACAGGAAGAGTGGGTTGCTAGGTTTCAGGATCAACTGACAACAATCCGAGTATGCCAAGGGATAGGCGGAACTCTGGACGTAATTGCCGGAAACGTGAAAAGAGCTCCGGAATTTTTCTGCAATCTCGGGCTCGAATGGTTCTATCGGTTACTGGACAACCCAAAGAGGATCAAACGACAGATAATCCTGCCGATATTCGGTCTCCAGGTTTTCTGGGCCAGAATAAAAAAATATTTCAATTAACGGAATCAGAATTTTGAAAATCATTAATGTCGTAGGCGCAAGACCAAATTTCATGAAAATGGCTCCGATCATCGAGGCCATGAACATGTATCCGGATCAAATCGAACACCTGCTGATCCATACCGGCCAACATTACGACGAGAAGATGAGCAAATCATTTTTTGTTGACCTGGGTATGCCGAAACCAGACATGGATCTTGAAGTAGGTTCGGGTAGCCATGCCGAGCAAACTGCAAAGATCATGGTCGCGTTTGAAAAGGTCTGCCTGCAGGAAAAACCCGATCTGGTCATCGTAGTCGGGGATGTTAATTCGACAATGGCCTGCACTATTACCGCCAAGAAGCTCGGCATCAAGGTGGCCCATGTAGAAGCCGGGCTACGCTCCGGGGATATGCTGATGCCGGAAGAAATCAACCGCCTCTGCACCGATGTCCTCTGCGATTATCTTTTTACCACCGACCACATTGCCGACGAAAATCTGCTCGCTGAAGGCGTGGCAAAAGAAAAGATCGTCTTTGTCGGCAACGTGATGATCGATACCCTGATCAAACATCGGGAGATGGCTGGCAAACGTGAGGTAATGCAAAAACTTGGATTGAAATGCGGTGCGTTCGCACCCTTGACCCTGCACCGCCCCTCAAATGTCGATGACAAAGATATCCTACCGGGTCTCCTTGAAGCTCTGACGGAAATCAGCAAACAACTACCGATCATTTTCCCAATCCACCCCAGGACTAGGAAAATGGTCGAACAGTTTGAACTTTCACATTACCTGAATAGCAGCGACAAGATTGAGGGGATCTGGATTACTGAACCCTTGGGGTACCTGGAGTTTCTCCACCTTAACATGAATGCCAGAATGGTCCTGACCGACAGTGGCGGTCTCCAGGAAGAAACCACCGTCCTCGGAGTACCGTGTATTACCATGCGCCCCAATACCGAACGCCCGGTGACCTGTGAAGTTGGGACCAATGTTATCGTGGGAAACAGCAAGGAGAAGATCCTATCTACTGCACGTAAGATATTAAATGAAAAATCTAAGGATGGAAAGATCCCTGAGAAATGGGATGGTAAGGCGGCCGAAAGGATTGTATCCTGGCTGGTTGAATCTCATCAGTAGCTATATTAGTAATTCTTTCCGATCCAATCCCGATAACTACCATCCATAACCCGCCGCCACCATTCTTCATTAGCTAGATACCAGTCGAGGGTCTTGCGAATTCCAGTCTCGAATGATTCTTGTGGTGAGAAACCAAGTTCTGTTGAAATTTTTTCAGCATCAATAGCATATCGCCGGTCATGGCCTAGACGATCTTTGACAAAAGTTATCAATGATTCGGCCCCCTGCCCTGTGGCTTGGATAGATTTTGGGAACCTGGCTGCCATTTCTTTGTCTTCAAAAAATCTCTCATCCAGCAGCCGGCAGATCAGTTTGACGATCTCAAGATTAGTCCATTCATTGTTACCGCCGACATTATAGACCTCTCCTGTCCTGCCTTGCTGAATGACCAGGTCAATCGCCCGGTTGTGATCATCAACATAGAGCCAATCCCGAATCTGTTTACCGTCACCGTAAAC
>CBDVDF010000344.1:0-2886 GCA_965372675.1 uncultured Desulfobacterales bacterium | reverse complement strand
CCGCCAGTGGGACATCCCAGTCTATCTTGCCTGACCAGAACTTCCTCAGCCTGTTCTTCAGCTCTTTCCGCCCGGCTGTTTCCGTCATATTTACCGCCTTAATTCCCAACCCATCAGCTACCGTCTGACAACTGGCCCTTTGCCAGTTCCGCGAGCAGGACCTCGCCGGCTTGCAAGATATTGCCCGCCCCCAGAGTCAGGACCACGTCACCATTTTTAAGAAGTGGCAGCAGCTCTTTGGCCAGATCCTCCACTTTGGAGACAAAAAGAGTCTGTCGTTGACCATGCTGTCTGGTGCCCTGGAGAAGAGCCTCGCCCGTGACCCCTTCGATCGGTTCTTCACTCGCCGCATAAATATCGGTCATCACCAGCAGGTCCGCCTCATGGAAAGCGGTGCAGAACTCTTTGAACAGCCCCTGGGTCCGGCTATAACGGTGGGGCTGAAAAAGCACCACCAGCCGCCGCTTGGGCCAGGCGTTTCGCAAGGCCGACAGGGTGGCCTTGACCTCGGTGGGATGATGGCCATAATCATCAACGACCGTCACCCCCTGTTCTTCTCCTTTGATCTCAACCCGCCGGTGCACCCCGGAAAAGGAGGCCATCGCCTCCGAGATAACCTTGAAGGGGATATCAATTTCCAGACCTACGCAGATCGCGGCCAGGCAATTATAAACATAATGGAGTCCGGGCTGGGTTATGGTCAGTCGACCCAGCAGTTCATCGTGAAGATAAACATCGAAACTGGTCTTGAGTCCATCAGTTTCGATCTCCCTGGCATGGACCTCGGCCTGGGCGGTCAGCCCGTAAGTAAGGATCCTCTTATCTATAAACTGGAGGATCTCGGCTATATGAGGATCATCAATACAAACGATCGCCACCCCGTAGAAGGGGATCTTGCTGATAAACTGCAGAAAAGTTTCCTTGATCTCGTTGATGTCCTTGTAATAGTCGAGATGCTCAAGATCAATATTGGTGATCACCTCGACTACCGGTGAAAGCTTCAGGAAAGAGCCATCGCTCTCGTCTGCCTCGGCGACCAGGAATTCACCCTGCCCCAGTTTGGCGTTGCTGCCAAAAGCGTTCACCCTGCCGCCAATGATCACCGTAGGATCCAGTCCGGCCTGGGCCAGCATCCAACCAACCATCGAGGTAGTAGAAGTCTTGCCGTGGCTGCCGGCAATAGCGATGCCGAATTTTTTGAGCCGCATCAACTCGGCAAGCATTTCCGCCCGGGGAATGACCGGGATGTGCTGCTCGTGGGCCGCATTAACCTCCGGGTTGTCGGAGCCGACCGCGGTTGAGGTAACGACCACATCCGTCCCTTCAATGTTTTCAGCCTGATGACCGAGATGGATCCTGCCACCCATCTCCGCCAGTCGGTCCGTTATCTCACTTTTCCGCAAGTCGGAACCACTGACCTGATACCCGAGATTGAGCAGCACTTCAGCAATGCCGCTCATGCCGATGCCGCCGATACCGACAAAATGAATATGTTTTGCTTTTTTCTTATACATAATGGTCTCGTAAAAAGTATTGGCCGGTTAAGTAAAACCTCAGGCTAGACCCGCCAGGGCCAGACATTCCTTGACAATATGCTCGGTTGCGGCCGGGAAAGAAACCTCTTTCGCCTTTGCGCCCATCCGGGCCATTCTGGCCGGATCGTTGATGATCGCCAGAATGTCTGTTGCCAGCAACGAACTTTCCAGTTCCGCTTCACGCCAGATGATCGCCCCACCCTTATCGACGACCATCAGGGCGTTATGCTCCTGGTGATTATCGGCCGCATAGGGGAAAGGGATCAGGATCGACGGCATTGCCAGGACACATATCTCGGCCAGACTGGTAGCCCCGGCCCGGGAAACAAGCAGATCGGCCCGTCGGTAAACATCTGCCATATCGCTGAAAAAGGCTGCCACTTCTGCCTTTATACCAGCCTCTTGGTATTGCCCCCTGACCTCCTGCTCATCTAAACGGCCAGTCTGATGGATAACCATAAAGCCGTCTGGCAGCGCATCTTTTGAGCGGCAAAGGGCCTCCGCCACCAGGCTGTTCAGCCGATGGGCCCCCTGGCTGCCACCCATGACCAGCAGGACCGGACCATCCGCCCTTTCAACCTGCCGATCCCGGCAGGACAGGATCTCGCTGCGGACCGGATTACCGGTGAGCAAGGTCCGGCCAGCCGGAAAAAAAGACTCGCTACCGGGAATCGACAGAAACACCCGGTCAACAAATCTGCCCAAGAGTTTATTGGCCAGACCGGGGATAGAATTCTGCTCATGGATACAGGTCGGGATTCTCAGCAGACTGGCCGCCAGGACGACCGGCCCGGTCACATAACCACCAACCCCGAGAACCAGGTCTGGTTTGAAGCCCCTGAGAATCCGGATAGCTTTCAACAGGGCCAGCGGCAACTGGACCAGAGAGGTCAGGGCGGCAGATATCGATTTACCCTTTAGCCCCTGGCATTTCAAGGTAGCCGTTCTAAAAGGGCGCTGGCCGAGAACCTGGCTGTCGACCTGCCGGTCAGTACCGATAAACAGCACCTCGCTGCCGGGCCGTGCCGCCATTACGGCCTCGGCGACAGCGATGCCGGGGAACAGATGCCCGCCGGTACCACCACCGGTGACCACCAGCCGCATTATTTCTTTGTGATCAGCTGGAACCATATTTAGCTCGAAACCTCTGTCCGGCGAAGCACCACAAAACCGCATGAGATCGGCGCACCAGTGTAGTTCTCTTTGATCCTCGACAAGGTGTCATCATAACATGGCGGGCAAACCCCGAAGACCACCTCTTTGAACTGCTTGACCTCTTTACCCTGCCAACCTTTACGTCCCTTCGCTTTCCGACACACACAGCAGACAGTTTTCATGATCATTCCATCCT
>CBDVDF010000343.1:0-2887 GCA_965372675.1 uncultured Desulfobacterales bacterium | reverse complement strand
GCCGAGGATAGTGTCCCCCAGATAGGCAAAATGCCCCGCTTTGGCATCGTCTAAAAAGATGGTGTGTTTGACTTCGGTCACATGGCCGACCACACAGCGGCGGCCAACGAGACAATTCCCCCTCATATAGGCGCCCTGCCGAACCTCGGTCCAATCCCCGAGGATAATCGGCCCAACCAGCATAGCCCCCGCTTCGATCAACACTCCTTCACCGATCCTGAACTTCTCTCCCTTAAAGACCACTCCCGCCATGATCACACTGGCACCGGCCATGACCCTGCCGTTATCACAGACTTCCAGGCCGCCTTTAGTCACATCCCCGTAGGTTATATCCAGCCCCTCGGCGGTCCGAAAATTACCGTCATGCAAAACCAGGGTCTTTGCAAGCGGCTGACAAAGTTCAAGCCCGACAGGCAGGGGCAGATAGTCCTGATCTGCCATATACTTCTTGAGCCGCGCCAGCGCTTGCCATACCCGATCGCCACCAAAGAGCCCCCGGTGCTCAAAATCACTCAAATCGAAAAAAGAATTTGCGGATAGACAAGTTGTCATTATAGTATCTCTGTACAGGTTTTATATGTAAAAGAAAGTATTTTACGTACATAATGTTGTAAAATACCATTTATTTCAAGATTAAACGGCTAAAATAACAACCGTGTGAGCTGACCGATCAAACCGGTCATTCACCGTTTATAAAAAGCCATTATAACCTGACCAGTTAAAATGCGGCAACCAGCCGCTGGAGGAACCTGTTTTGGACGTTAACGATACAATATCTGAAGGAATCTCTGATTTCCCGGACCTGGATGAACACGAGATCCCGGAAATACTGCCCTTGATGGCGGTCCGCGATGTGGTCATTTTCAATTACATGATAATCCCCCTGTTCGTCGGGCGCTCCACTTCTATCTCTGCGGTCAACGAGGCCCTGACCAAGGACAAGATGCTGATGCTGGCAACCCAGAAGGACGCCACCATAGACGATCCGGGCCCCGATGATGTTTACGATGTCGGCATGGTCTGCATGATCATGCGGACCCTGAAACTGCCGGACGGGCGACTGAAAGTGCTGGTCCAGGCCATGAACAAGGCCCGGATCACCGAATACCAGCAGACCGAGCCGTTCTTTCAGGTCAAGATCGACCTGTTGCATGACGAAGAACTTGACAAGATCGACGTCAAGACCGAGGCCCTGATGAGAACGGTCCGTGAACAGACCGAGAAGATCCTTTCCCTCAAGGGCATCATGTCTTCGGACCTGATGGTCATCCTCAATAATATTGAAGAACCCGGCCGCCTGGCCGACCTGGTTGTCTCAAATCTTCAGCTGAAGACCGCAGAATCCCAATCGGTTCTGGAACTTACCCAGCCGGCCGAGAGACTCCAGAAGGTTTCCGAGTTCCTCAATAAAGAACTGGAAGTGTCGGCGGTACAGGCCAAGATCCAGTCAGAGGCCAAGGAAGAGATGGGCAAGACCCAGCGCGAATATTACCTGCGGGAACAGCTCCAAGCTCTGAAGAAGGAACTGGGCGACTATGACGAACGCTCCCAGGAGATCGAGGAACTACAGAGCAGGCTCGCCAAAAAAAGAATGCCGCCACCTGCCAAGAAGGAGGCTGAAAAACAGCTGAAGCGGCTCGAGATGATGCATCCCGACGCCTCCGAGGCCACCACGGTCAGAACCTATCTTGACTGGCTCCTCGATATCCCCTGGCGCAAATCAACCCGCGATCGCCTCGATATTAATGAGGCGAAAAAGGTCCTTGATACCGACCACTACGGCCTGGAAAAGGTCAAGGATCGTATTCTTGAATACCTGGCCGTCCGCAAACTCAACAAATCCACCAAAGGACCTATCCTCTGTTTCGTCGGTCCCCCGGGGGTCGGCAAAACCTCACTGGGTCAGTCTATTGCCCGGGCGATGGGACGGAAATTTCACCGTCTCTCACTTGGCGGTATGCGTGATGAAGCAGAGATCCGCGGCCACCGGCGCACCTATATCGGTTCAATGCCCGGCCGGATCATCCAGGGCCTGAAAACTACTGACTCGAACAACCCGGTCTTCATGATGGACGAGATCGACAAGGTCGGCTCCGACTACCGGGGCGACCCATCCGCGGCCCTGCTTGAGGTTCTCGATCCCGAACAAAATTTCGAGTTCACAGACCATTATCTCAACATGCCTTTTGACCTTTCCAAGGTCATGTTCATCACCACCGCCAACATGGCGGATACCATTCCCCGCCCTCTGTTGGACCGGATGGAACTGATCCAGCTGCCGGGCTATATGCTTGAAGAGAAACTGGAGATCGCCAAACGCTACCTGCTGCCCAGACAGATCAAGGAAAACGGTATTACCGACAAGCTCATGCAGATCGACGAGAAGACCATCCAGAAGGTCATCTCCCATTACACCAGGGAGGCGGGACTGCGCAACCTCGAGAGGGAACTGGGCAAGATCTGCCGTAAAGTGGCCCGGCGCATTGCCGAGGGTGGCAAAGGACCATACAAGATCTCAGAGCGGACCCTCCACAAGTATCTTGGACCGCCCAAACATATCCCGGAAATGGAACAGGAAAAGATCGACCAGCCCGGTCTGGCCACCGGTCTGGCCTGGACCGAGGTCGGCGGCGAGATCCTTTATATTGAGGTCTCTATCCTGAAGGGCAAAGGTGGCCTGCTGTTGACCGGCCAGCTCGGCGATGTCATGAAGGAGTCTGCCCAGGCCGCCCTGACCTTCTGCCGCTCCCGGGCCAAGAAGCTGAAACTGGACGAGTCGTACTTCGAGAAGATCGACATCCATATCCATGTCCCGGCTGGAGCCATCCCCAAAGATGGACCCTCGGCCGGCATAACCATGGCCACCGCCCTCTATTCGGCCCTCTCC
>CBDVDF010000342.1:0-2888 GCA_965372675.1 uncultured Desulfobacterales bacterium | reverse complement strand
ATCTCCATGGCCATTTCTACCTTGGCCACCATAGTCGTTTCATCCATCGGCATGGTCATCTCTCCCGGCTTGTCTGTCATAGCCGGAGCTGAGCTCATCGCCATTGCAGGGGCATCACCATTGGCCATCTTCATACCGCCATGCCCGGACATTTCCATGCCCTCGCCATCTCCCATCTCATGCATACCGATCATGCCCGGTTTATCAAACATGCCTTTTTCAACCATCCGATCCGACATGCCCATACTGCTGGCCGGGGTCAGGGCAAACAAAGACGAAATCGAGCCATGCTGCATCGACTGGTAAACATCGGGCGGGGGAACATCCTCGACAGGATGCTTCGTTCCTGAACCAACCCAGACCGAGGTGTGGGCTGAGCCGTCATGGGCGGTCGCCCGTAATTCATAGGAGCCCGGACCGGGGACGGAGATCAAAATATCATAGGTTTCAGCCACCCCGATCAGGAAACGTTTCTGGTCCAGATGCTCAACCCCGATACCATCGGCGCTGACGATGGTCATCGGTCCACCGCTGAACTCCAGATGGAAGTAAGTGGTGGCCGAGCCGTTGATGATCCTCAGTCGTAATCGTTCACCGGCTTTGGCTGCTATCGTCTCTTCTGGTTTGCCGTTGGCGAGAAAATAATCGTAGGCCACATCGGCTATATCCATCGGCGGCATGCGCTGCAGCTCACGCCGGTAATAATCACCGAGTCGACCCGCCTTGATCGCCCCAAAGATGCTTTGGGCCGAACCCTTTTCAAGGGCATACCATTCACTGCCCCTCTTCAGGGTCTTGAGTACGTAGTCAGGACTGTCAATCGTCCAGTCGGAAAGCAACACCACCCGGTCCTGGTCTACCCTGATCTTTTCAGCCGGCGGGGCTATAACGATAGAACCGTACAGCCCCCGCTGCTCCTGGAGGCCGGAGTGGGAGTGATACCAGTAGGTACCGGACTGACGGATCGGGAACTCGTAGGTGAAAGTCTCGCCCGGCTTAATGGCAGGCTGAGTGATCAGCGGCACCCCGTCCATTCCGGGGGGCACCAGGATTCCGTGCCAGTGGATGGAGGTACCAACATCCATAGAGTTGTGAACCCTGATCCTGGCCAAATCACCTTCAGTAAAATAGAGGGTTGGTCCGGGGATCCGGCCGTTAAGGGTCATGCCCTCGGCGACTTTGTCGTTAATGACTATCTGCTGCCAGGCAATATCCAGCTCATATTCGACTGTTGCCGCCCCGGCACTTGAGACCATTTGTAAAAATGCCACAACGACAAGCAGGAGCTGAGTGATCTTTTTCATAGCAGGTCTCCTGGCTGGTTTTTCATTTATATTTTTTAAAATAATATTCCCTTCTTTTTTCGGACCATAATGATTGGAAATAAGCAATAATTGAGAGGATTTCCTGCTTGTTCAATTCGTCCCCGAATGAAGGCATTAGAGAATCTTTGAAAATTGGTCCTTTATCAATGTATTTGAAAAGAAACTTGGGTGAATGATGCCAGGTATGGGCTGTGCCATTCAGGGCCGGAGCTATCCGGACCTTATTTGCATCCCAGCCACCGCCACGTCTTTTTGGATCCTGACCTATGCCATTTTCGCCATGACAACTTGCACAGTACTCATCATAAAGTCTCTTTCCCGAATCAATATCTGCGGCCTGGCCTGCCAAACAGTATCCGCCAGCAGTAGCAACCATTAAGACCACCAAACATAACGACAGTGTTTTTCCTCTTATTTTGAACATCAATTATTCCCTCCAGAACAAGCTATATATGCACCTTATACCATATTCAGAGGATGAACCTACAGAAGCCCGCTGAAAGTAACAACTGATTAACATAATAACCCACAACCCTTGACCTTAGACTATGGTCCAATGTTTATAATATAATTAAGAAAAGCAGAATATAGCTTGGAGGCTATAAGACATGAAAAATATGACCATTGGCAAACTGGCGAAAATGGCGGGGATAAGCACTGATGCCATCCGTTTTTATGAAAGACGCGGTTTAATCGCAGAACCGCTCAGGACCCCAGCGAATTACCGACTCTATCCTGCTGAAGATGCTGTTCGGCTTCGCTTTATCAAGCGGGCCAAAGATCTGGGATTTTCTCTCTCCGAGATCAAAGAACTCCTTGCCATGCGTCATGACCCTTCAGCCTCCAAGGCGGATGTGAAGAAGCAGACCGAGATCAAGATCAGGGATATCAAAAAGAAAATTGCCGATCTCTCCCGAATCCTCGGCGCCCTGGAACAATTGGCCGATGCCTGTGATGGTCAAGGCCCGGCAAGTGATTGCCCGATAATCGAGGCCCTGGATGATCAACCTGATACAGGGCATCACCATCAACATCATGGAGGTGCGTTATGACAACTCTTACTATTGCTTTATTGATCCTGGTCGTTGTCGTCTTTATGTACACGATGATGACAAAGAAAGGCGGCGGCTGTTGCGGTAGCCATGGCCAGCAGGAACCCCAAAAGGGTGGCGGCTGTTGCGGTGGGAATGACCAAGCGGAATCCCATGCTCATCATCAACCTGAAAGCGACGACAGTACCACCACCAAAGATCCTGTTTGCGGCATGACCGTAGATGAAAAAAGTGGCTTGTCCAGTGAACATGACGGCAAGCACTATGCTTTCTGTTCTGAAGGTTGCCAAAAGAGCTTTGATGCTGATCCTGGCAAATATCTGTGAGCGGAACAGGAGCTATGAACAGCAGACCTGAAATGATTGCATGTGATAGAGTGAGACTATATTGACAGAACAATAGGTAGTTGCGGAGGTGGGTATAATGACGAACAGGAAAGACAGCCAGCACGAGCATAGCATGATCTATACCGACCCGGTCTGCGGGATGAGTACCGAGGATGAAAAGGGAT
>CBDVDF010000341.1:0-2896 GCA_965372675.1 uncultured Desulfobacterales bacterium | reverse complement strand
CGACTTTGACGATCTGGCGATCGGCCCGCCGATCCAGGACCTCTGGATGCTGTTACCCGACCACCCCGAAAAATGTCTTTATGAGATCGACCTGTTCCTGGAAGGCTATGAAACGTTCCGGCCCTTTGACCGCCGCAGCTTCAAACTGATCGAACCACTGAGAGCGATGCGCTACATCCATTTCATCGCCTGGTGTGCTCATCAGGCCAGGGACGGTGCGGAACCGCCTACCCCGGGCTGGGGTTCCCTCTCATACTGGAACAACGAGACCAGAGACCTCCAGGAACAACTGATCAGGATTAAAGACGGCGCAACTGCTTCCGGAAACGTCTAGGTGTTTATGTCGCTTTGGCGACCCCGGCCTGACGCACTATTTCGGAGACGATCAGTTTAATACAGTCCTTGAAATGCTCCTTGACCTTCACTTCCACGACGGTCGAGGCCTTGCTTGCCGGGTCATAAAATTCAAGCCGGTAGGCAACCTGCATAATTATTCCGCGGGTCGGTGCAACGATGGTCTCCCTTTCCATAATGGTCCCGAACAGCAACAGATCCGGTGCCGCCTGCAGGTGCAGTTCCTCCATTATGGCAGCCTGTTCCATCGACCTCAATGACGAAACCATCTCAGGGAGATCCCCATATTTTCGACCGATATACAACTCGGCATCCATATACTTTGCCGCAGTAATTTCATTAAAAAACATCGCCGCGTCATCGCCGCGGGCAATATAATAGGCCCCCGGCTCCTTGCTGAAGGGTCCAACCACCAGAACATTTTTACCTCTCTCCAAAACAGAGATGTCCCCGGCAACTACCTTGAAATATTTAACTCCCTCAGACATCTTCATCATCTGACCGATAATGGGCCCGCAGGCTGAAAGTATCAGTAAAAATGGAATTAGGATTATTGATCGTTTGAACATGGTTACTCTCCTTCCAGAATACGGTGACATTTAAGGCAATTACCCCTGCCGGCATCATGGGGAATACTCTCACGGTGACATTCGAGACATTGTTCCACAGTTTTTGCCTGACGATGAACCTGGTCACCGGGCCGATGCGGGGAAAAAAGCGGCCGTCGCACCGCACAGGCGACGGCCAATATTACCAGGACTGATACCAGTAAAATATTCCTCACCATTTTCACCTCATCGTTTTTCGAGAATAATTTTGCTGATCCTGTCGCTGATTCTACCTCTACAGCCGTTATTTGCAATTATTATCGATAAGAAAGGTTGATAGAGCAAGCAAACATCCTGACGACTATTTGACTTGACAAAGCAGCGCTTTTGGAGATTATATCTTTATTGTAACAGGAATAGACCAGCCCTTGAACAGGGAGATACCGATAAGGTCTCAAGTAAAAAACACCACGAGGAGGAGATAAAATGAGAAGATTTTCTACCCTAAAAATGCTGGCCCTTGGTGCAATTCTTATCCTAGCACCCTTTTCAAATGCCATTGCGGAAGAAACCGCGGCAACGAATGGCAGTGACGAAGCCTCGGCGGTCATGACCATCAACCGTTTCGTGGCCTGCCAGACCGTAGAAGAGAGGGAGCCGGTGGGAGCCACCGATACCTTTGCGGCCGGCACAGAAACAGCCTATGCTTATCTTGAAGCGGCCAGTATCAGCGCCGACGTTCAGGTGAGCTTTGTCTGGATCCACGAAGATAAAGAAGTTGCCCGGGTAGCCCTGACCATCAGACAAGGCAACAGATGGCGGACCTACTCAAGCAAGAAACTGGCCGGCCGGCCCGGCTCGTGGCGGGTGGAAGTACAGGATGCCGAAAAAGCTGTCCTGGCATCAGTCGACTTTACTGTGGAATGATCAATGTTCTAAAGAACCTGGCAGGATGACGCCAACCAGTCATTCTGCCAGGTTCTTCTTTATCCACTCTTAATCGAACTGGCTCTTAAAGTCCTGGAACTGTTGCCGCAGATCCGCCTGGTCCGCCTTCAGAACTTCGATCTCCCCTTCCAGTAACGCTATCCTTTCGTCCTCAGCCCTTACCTGTAAAGTCGCCGCTTCAGGACTGGCCTCCACCGCCCCGATCAAAGCCTCCTCTATCTCTCCGGCAAATAAGTGGCTGTACCTGGCCTCTTTGCGGCCTGGCTGTTTCGGCAACTTCGTGACCATTTCCATCTCGACAAGACTGTCGAGGGCCTCCCCTACCTCAGCCAGATCAGTGAAAGCGTAGAGCCGCTCCGAACGTCCCCTGAGTTCACCGACTGTCTGAGGGCCACGCAGGAAAAACAGACACAGCAGGGCGACCTCCCGATCTATCAGTTTGGCATTGGCAACAAAACATTCCGCATATTTCGGAACCCGGCTGGCATCACTCTGAACCAGCAGTTGTTTACTCTTCAGACTGTCAATAGCTCTGACCACGGTCGTTTCATCATAGGCGACGACCGGGGCACGATTTGATTTCTGGTTGCAGGCGCTGGTCAGGGAATTGAGGGTCAATGGATAGTATTCGGGGGTTGTCATACTTTTTTCCAGCAAAGCCCCCAGGATCCGGAGCTCCTGATCATTCAAAAGATGATCGATCATAATATTCACCTGTTCTTTATTAAAATTTCACGAATCAGACGAAAAAACCCGTTCGCCGGCTCGATAAACTCTAACCATACCTCCCCGGGAGCTGCACCCCGGAAAAACAAAAAGAGGCCAACCCCACACGGGATTGACCTCTTTAAAAAAATCTGACAAGAAGATCGGTCAAGCGGTCAGCTCAACCTCCTGGACCAAACGGCAAAGGGCCTCTCTCACGTAATTACTTTCGTACTCAAAGGAGATCCCGAAACAGGGGCGCTTGGTGTTCTCATCGACGAAAGATCGCACAACCCTGCCGCTACTGATCAAAGGCATGACCTTGCGAACTGGAGCAGTTG
>CBDVDF010000340.1:0-2913 GCA_965372675.1 uncultured Desulfobacterales bacterium | reverse complement strand
CGAAATATGCTCCTATCAGAAACGGTTTCGTCCGCGGCACCTGATGTAATAAATTGACGTACAGGTTTAGCTGTCTTGTAAGATATGTGTTCCGGGATAGCACGGGACATAGCAAAAAGAGCTCCGGAGAAACAACTGTCAAACAAAAACAGAGCATGTTTAGCATCAATATTGAGGGCATATTCTTCTATCCGCTTCATACTCATTGCTACACGTTTGAAACCTTTCATGGATTGCTTGTTGAGATTAGGGTTGGGTGCCTCTCTGGGGACAATATATCCTTGAGCTTCCCCTCCATACTTTGGTTTGATGGTGTGGCCATGGCCGGCAAAATAAAACAGTAATCGGTTGTTAATGTCGCTACCATAATCGCTTATGAATTCCTCGAATGCCTGCTCCATTTCAGCCTTGTCTGGATCAAGGATCTGGCTGACTGTGAAACCGTTTTCTTCAAGGGCTTTACCGACAAGATCAATGTCTTTTTTTACTCCCGGTAAATCCGGCCAACCGTTGGTGTAATCGCTAACCCCAATTAAGAGAGCGTAGCTGCCTTGGTATAATTCAATATCTGTGGAACCGGCGGGGCTTACCGTTTTGATGGTGATACTCCTGGAAGCAGCCAGTATGGAATTATCAAAGGCAGAAGCCCAAAAAAACAAGACCATTATTATGGATAATAAAAAAGATCGTTTCACAGAAACTCCATTACATTTTTCTATGTCTTTTCGAGTTTAGCAAGAAAGACAGAACGCAATCATCTTCATGCGTAGAGGTTGTTTTTGTCGGGCAATAAGTTCCACATTACACATTCAAGATGATTTCACAATGTTTTCAACTTTTCCCCAATCTATTCTCCATCCAGTTCCGACATTATAAGATTCTGAAATTGTTCATCACCAATTAATTTCTCGGCAATCACCCGACAGAGAGCAGAAGCAAGAACTCCGTCTGCTGCCCCGGCTTTTGGGAGGGCGATATTAACGTTTATATCGCCATTTTCAGAAGATTCCAGAATAAGTGCTGCCTGGTTTGCTTCGAGTTGAATGTCTGCCATTTTTGTTGTCCCCAAATTGTTTGATTTATATTTGAAATCCAGCTGGTCAGGTTGCTTGTTGCTGCTTTCCCCGGTTCTAATCCTTAAACAAAAAATCATCTACGGCAATGGCCTTAAGAGTAGCCTCATAGGCTTCCCGTAATTTTTGCCCCTCTGCTGGCGAGAGGATCTTTTCAGCGAGAGCCCGCTCTATTAACTCCAGATCATTTGCCACTTTAATGCCGAGGCCTTTCAGACCTTGCCGGGCCTTTTTTTCGATCTCAGCAACCGCAACCTGCTTTTGGAAGGCCTGTTCGATCCTGGCCAGGCCATCATCTTCACCGCCTGAGATAAATATACCGCCGGTGAGGCGCTCACGGGTCTCTGTCGGTTCGAGAAAACAGTTAACCACCTTGCCTCCCAGGCGATCACTGGGTGGGAGATAGGGTTTGCCGAGGGGAAAGAGGAAACATTTAAGACACCAGGCCAATAGCTTGTTCGGGAAGTTGTTGAGAAATCCGGCCAATTGGCTCTGGGCCTTAAAAAGCGCATCCTGACAAACCCAGTCCAGTAAGACGGTATCTTCTTCCGGTTGGCCCTGCTCCTGAAATCTTTTTATGGTAGCGCTGGCAATATAGAGTTGCGAGAGAATGTCACCGAGACGGGCTGTCAGGCTTTCCTGGCGTTTCAGTTGCCCGCCAAGGACCAGAAGGGCGGCATCCGCGACCAGGGCCAGGGCCGCACTCATCCGGACGATCTGGCCAGCATATTTTCTGGTTCTGCCCTGGCAAGCTCCACTACTTAATCTGCCATCGGTTATTGCCAGTAGCGGGGCTCGGACCATATTGCTGACTACATAGCCAAGGTGGCCCCAGAAGGCGCGATCAAAATCATCGAGCCCTTTTCTTTTGTCATCATTCTGGACCGCCTGCATCTCGGCCAGCAGATAAGGGTGGCAGCGGATCAGTCCCTGACCGAAGATGATCAGACTGCGGGTCAGAATATTTGCCCCCTCAACGGTGATGCTGATCGGGATCCCTTCATAGTAGCGGCCCATCAGGTTTCGGGGTCCCATGCAGATGGCGGTGCCACCGAAAACATCCATGGCGTCGTTGACGATCTTGCGCATCAATTCCGTACAATGGTACTTGGCAATGGCCGAGACCACCGATGATTTTTCATCTTGATCAATTGCTTGGGCAGTCAGCAAACGGACTGCCTCAATGGCGTAGGTATAGCCGAAAATTCTCGCCAGGGCCTCCTGGACTCCCTCAAACATGCCGATCGGCACCTTGAACTGTTTACGGATCCGGGCATAGGCGCCGGTGCTGCGGCTGGCAAGTTTGCCCATCCCGGCCGCCAGAGCAGGTAGTGAGATAGATCGGCCATCGGCCAGACATTCCATCAGCATGCGCCAGCCCTGGCCGACATACTCCTGGCCGCCAATCACATACTCCAGAGGAACAAAGACATCCTTGCCTTTGGTCGGGCCATTCTGAAAGGCCTGGTCCAGGGGGATATGGCGTCTCCCCACCTCCACTCCGGGCAGATCGGTCGGCACCAGGGCAACGGTTATGCCCAGTTCCTCCTTATCACCCAACAGGGACTCGGGGTCATGCAGTTTAAAGGCCAGGCCCATGATGGTGGCGATCGGCGCCAGGGTTATGTAACGTTTATCCCAGTTGAGATTGATGCCCAGCACATCTTTTTTGCCATCGAAGTCCTGCCGGCAGACTATACCCCTGTCAAGCATCGCGGCGGCATCGCTGCCGGCCACGGAACTGGTCAGGGCAAAACAGGGGATCTCGGTGCCGCTGGCCAGGCGCGGCAGATAATATTCCTTTTGCTGATCGCTGCCATAGCGTAAGAGCAACTGGCCC
>CBDVDF010000339.1:0-2933 GCA_965372675.1 uncultured Desulfobacterales bacterium | reverse complement strand
CCGGCACCGGCAGTTTGCTGAAGTTCTCTTCTTCGATATTAACCAGATGCGACTGCTGAACCCGGGTCGCCATTGCCACGTCATCGAGGGATATCTTCAGTTTTCGCCTGATCTCCTGCAGAGTCGGGCCGTCGAAGACGGTGATATCGGCAACAATTTCATCGATGAATTTGACCTCCGCATTATGCTCCTCACTGAACAGCTCGGAAATAGTATGATAGGCGGTTTCGATCTCCTGGAGGATCACCTCTTTCTGCTCCTCGGTCACTTCGTCGGCCACCGACATGGTGACGATCGACTCCGTCGAATAGATTTCCTTTAAGAGAAGATAGGCCTTACGCACCTCGGAAAAATCGGCATCGACCGGCAATTCCAGTACCTCGAAATGATCTTTGCAATCTTGCCTGTTCATCAGCTTATTATTTTTACCTGCTGCCCGGTCATCAGGTTGGCGGTCAATCGTTCGATCTCCCTGGCACATTTCGAGGCCGGGTAGGTGGTCATGTATGGTTTACGCTGGTTAACACTGCGTGAGACGATATTATCATATTCGACATATCCGGAATAGAGGGCATTGATGCCGAAAAATTTCCGACAGACACTCTTGACCGAGTTACCGACCATGATGTCATGGTTGGTTCGGGCCTGGTTGAGGACAATATTGATGGTAAAATCATCAAGTTCTTCGTTGATCGCCTTTTGCAGGTCTGGAGAAACAGACTTCAGATAATCAACCATCTGCTTGAAGCTGCCAATCCCGAGTTCCTTGCGCGTTTTCCAGGTCTTAACCAGAAGTTCCCGGTAACCATGGCCGCTTAGCACTGTCCCAAGCCGCCGGAAGAACAGGTTGCGGAGAAAATTATACATGTTTTCGATCGAGACGATCTCGGGGGTGATAACAATAACCATAGTGTCGGCGAGCAGCAGGGTATCGATGGTATTGAAATGGGTGCCGGCCCCCAGGTCGATCAGGATATAGTCAGCCTCAAGTTTACGGATATGGCTGAAAAGCTTCTGTTTCTGGACATGCTTGATGCTCTCCGCCCCGATGGTACCAAGCATGCCGCTCAACAGGCCAAGGTTTTCAATGCCAGTGTCGGTTACCAGTTCAGGCAACGGCACCTTACGTTCAAAAAAATCGGTCAGAGAAGTCGCAGGTCTGCTGATTCCCAGAAAATTATGGAGGTTTGCCCCACCCAGGTCGGCATCGATCATGATCACCCGGCCTTTTTTGGCCAAACTCATACCGATGCTGCTGAGGACGAAGCTTTTGCCCACCCCGCCCTTGCCGCCGCCTACGGCCATGATCCTGCCATCTTTTGACTGTCCGTCTATCATCAAGCCGTCTACGCTCCAACCAGAATAACTAAGAGTTGTGATTTAAATTCTTTTCCAACAATTTTTCAAGCAGATAGAAGAATGTTGCCGAAAAGACAGGCCAATTTATTTCCCCCACCGGCTAGATATATAAGCGGTACTCAAGCAGGGCCGCAAGGGGCTGGCGGCCAAACTCTGAACCAAGATCGACCATGTTCGGCTTATCACCCGAGGGCAGAGAGATGATCAACGATAGCTCGGATTCATCCGACAGCGAATAAAGCAGATTGCCGGAGAACAACCGGGAATCATCACCCAGGTTGGTCAGGGCAAGAAAACTGCCGTTCAGCAATGGAGTGAACTGATAGCCGCAGCCAAAGACAGCATAATTGCTTCCCAGACTGCCGAACGCCGCTGAACCAGCGCTGTTGTGATAATATTCGACCCGCCAGTTGAAGCTGTTGGCATAGAGTTTTTCCAGACCGGTGGCCAGCCGGTAATAACTGCTGGCGCCGATGGTCTCAGGGTCGGCGTAATGCCCCTCCATCCTCAACCCGACCAGTTCAAACAGTTCTCCCTGTAACGAACCACCGAAGATCGTCTGATCATCGACCGTTCCGACCAACGCCACCCATTCAAAGTCAGCCATTTCGTGACTGAGCCGGCCCAGCAGAGAGCTTTCCGACCAGTTCGGATCTGCGCTCCAGCTGTTGCTGCTGCCCGGATCATGGTCATAGGCCAGGACTCCCAGTAAAGTAAACTGGGAGAGTTCGGCCAGCCGGTAATCAGCCCTCAGGGCATCTACCCCCGCTTTATAGCTCCGAAAAAAGGTCTGCGGTGCGAAGGGGGCAAAGAAATCGTTGGGGGTGAAATAAAAGGTGGCCGCCAGGTTGACCGGCTGGCGGCCCAGCGCCATCTCCAGGCGACCAACGCTGTACTGTAGATAAAGGGCATCGACCAGCAGTTCCGAACGGCTGTTGAGCGAATCGTGCTGCTCCCAGGTCAGGATACTGCTGCGTTCGACATCATCAGGCAAAAGATCGGCAAAGGGTGGCCGCAACGGCAGTCTGCTATGACTTCTCTGGAGAACATTGGCAGTCAGGTGCAGAGCTTCAGCCAGGTCGGCGTCAAGCAACAGACGAAAAGTGGCTGACCAGGCCGAGTCCTCTTCCTCAGAATAAATACTATTGTTGGCAGGATATTCCAACAACCCTGCGCCCAAACCCATGTAACCGCGCAAATCCAGAGTTTTCTCACCGTTCTCCGCTTCGTAGAAAGCCATACCCGCCCCCGGCTGACTGAGCAGAATCAGCAGGCAGATCAAAACACCAAACAACTGCTTCAACGACCGACCTCCTGGTCTACCATCAGCTCGCCGTCCTTCAGTCTGATCAGCCGTCGAGCCCGACTGATCACCCGCTGATCATGGGTTGAAAAGAGGAAGGTGATGTTCTTTTCTCGATTAAGCCGCTCCATCAGGTTAAGAAGACCGGCGGCATTGGCCGAGTCAACATTGGCGGTCGGCTCATCGGCCAGGATGATCACCGGCTCCGGAGCTATCGCTCTGGCGATCGCCACCCGCTGCTGCTGGCCGCCGGACAGTTCGTCCGGTCGGC
>CBDVDF010000338.1:0-2937 GCA_965372675.1 uncultured Desulfobacterales bacterium | reverse complement strand
TCGGATGCTTAGTAAAAGTTTAACATCTAAGCTGGGGGAAACCAACAACAATGCGGCCGGTGGCGGCCGTGGAGATCAGCCCCGGGGATGGAAGCGGCGGTGGATGGCTTTGAGCCGGCTGCTGTCAACGTGGGTATAGATCTGGGTGGTGGAAATGTCAGAGTGGCCCAGCATCAGCTGGACGGCCCGCAGATCGGCGCCATGTTCGAGGAGGTGGGTGGCAAATGAATGGCGCAGGGTGTGAGGGCTGATCTTCTTGTTGATCCCGGCTGCGGAGACGGTCTGCTGGACGATCTGCCAGAAGCGGAGCCTGGTCATCGGCCTGGCGCTGCGGGTGACGAAGAGGAATTCGCAACGCCGTTTTTTCAGCAGCAGGGGCCGGCCCAGTTCCAAGTACGTTTTCAGGCAATCCCGGGCGATATCGCCAAAGGGGACAAGCCGCTCCTTTGCGCCCTTGCCGAAGATCCGGACGTGGCCGGCGGTCATGTTAAGAGCGGCCAAGGGTAGATTAACCAGCTCGGAAACCCGTAGCCCGGAGGCATAGAGCAGGTTGAGCATTGCCTGATTGCGCAGGGTGAGGGGGGCGCTGGTTTCCGGGGTGGAGAGGATCAGTGAAACTTCAGTGACGCTTAATACCTTCGGCAGGGTGCGGCCCGGTTTGGGCAGGTCGATCACTGCGGTCGGGTCTTCGTTGATGATCTTCTCGCCGATCAGGAAGCGGAAAAAACCGCGCAGGGCCGAAACTCTTCTGGCATTGGAGCGGGCCGCGATGCCCTGCTGATGGCAGGCGGTCAAGTAGGCACGGATATGGGCCGCCTTAATCGAGGGCAGTTTTCTGACTTTCTGTAAGGCCGGATGGGAGAAGAATGCGCCCAGGTCGGCTTGGTATGAACTTATGGTGTTTGAGGCAAGGCGCCTTTCGGCGGCGAGGTAATGGAGGAAGAGGTCGACTTCCCGGTCAAAAAAAAGGACGGCCTTCCGTTGCTGAACGGAGCCGTCCTGAATGCTTTGCTGCTTATTTTTTTGTCCGGGTCTTGCCGGTTTTTTCATGCAGTCTTCTGGGTGTGTAACTGATCAGCCTTGGCTGCGGTGCATCAATTTACGCATCTTGCGCTTGGCTTCGGCCTGTTTACGGCGGCGTTTGGCGCTGGGCTTCTCGTAGTACTCGCGGCGTTTCAGTTCTTTTTTGATTCCGTCGAGCTGCAGTTTTTTCTTGAGAAAGCGGAGGGCCTGCTCTACATCGCCTCTGACATCAACTGTGATCATGTTATCTCCTGTACTTCTTTTTCCGTCCGGGCCTTACCCATCGGAGGTTATTTGTGAAACGAGAATATATATATGAAGAGATGGTCGGTTGTCAAACCTTTTTTGGTCTATGCAGAGTAATTTTCAGTCGTTTTTTCGGGCGAGATCGGTCGGAGTGGAGAATATCTTGCCGGGATTGAGGATGTTGAGGGGGTCAAAGGTCTTTTTTATTGCCTGCATGATCGACAGGGTAGCAGCATCGATCTCCTGGTCGAGGAAAGGAGATTTGGTAATGCCGATCCCATGTTCGCCGGTTATGGTGCCATCCATTTTGATGACCTTGGCAAAGAGGGCTGCTTTCGCTTCTTCGGCTGCTTTCGTTTCCTGTGGGTCTTGGCGGTCGAGCATGATGTTGACATGGATGTTGCCGTCACCGGCATGGCCGAAGGTCAGGATCTCCAGTTTGTATTCGCTGGCCAGTTGTTCGGTGAAGGCGACCAGTTCCGGGATGGCGTTGCGGGGTACGACCACGTCCTCGCCGATCTTGTCTGGTTTAAGTTTGAAAGTGGCCGGCGAGATGGCGCGGCGGGCAGCCCATAGCTGTTTGGCGGCGGCCTGATCTTTGGCCCGCTTTACTTCCAGCAACCCCGGTTGGTCTTCCAGGAATCCGCTCAGGGTTGCGGCCTGCAGATCGACCGCTTCCGGGTCGCCGTCCATTTCGATCAGCAACAGGGCCTCGGTGTTTTCCGGTAACCGGAAGGGGAGGTCTTCGGCGACGATCTTCAGGGCGGTGCGGTCCATGTATTCCAAGGTGCATGGCGTCATCCGGGCGAGGATGCGACTGACCATGGCGGTTGCATCCGGCAGGTTGTTAAAGAGCAGCATGAAAGTAGTGCGGGCCAGGGGGTTTGCCAGCAGGCGCAGGGTAATGGCGGTGATGATGGCCAGGGTGCCTTCGGAGCCGACCAGCAGACGGGTTAGGTCGTAACCGGCCACCCCTTTGGCGGTTCTCACCCCGGTATGAATGATCCGCCCGTCCGGCAGGACCGCTTCAAGACCCAGGACATAATCTCTGGTCACTCCATACTTGACCGCTCTCGGTCCGCCGGCGCATTCGGCAACATTGCCGCCGAGGGTGCAGAACTTATGGCTGGCCGGGTCGGGAGGGTAAAAGAGGCCGATCCGGTTGACCTCGGCCTGGAACTTGCCGGTAATTACTCCCGGTTCCACTATGGCAACCCGATTCTCCTGATCGATCTCGATGATCTGCTCAAAACGGCTCATCGCCATCACCAGGCCACCAGCAACCGGCAGGGAACCGCCGGTCATCCCGGTGCCGGCCCCGCGCGGTACTACCGGGAACCTTCTTTCCGTTGCCAGTTTCATGATGGCACTGACATCGGCTGTGGTAGCGGGAAAGGCCACTGCCGCCGGCATGAATTCAAGCCCTGAACCATCATATGAATAACATAGCAGATCTTCACGGGCGGTGGTCAGATGTTCAGGGCCGGTTATGGCGGCCAACTCCTGGAGGGTTTTCTTGTCCATTGTTAGAGTTTAACCTCCTGAACCCCGAGAGCCAATAAAATTTATCTCCAAACCTTGCCGTAATCGGCAAAAATCTTTAATCTGGCTTTTACGTCATTCCTGCGTAGGCTGGAACAAGTCAGACTCGGGTATTGTTGAATTCTC
>CBDVDF010000337.1:0-2945 GCA_965372675.1 uncultured Desulfobacterales bacterium | reverse complement strand
CAGAACGAGATCGGAGAAGATTTCCTTAAGGTGATAATTGCCGAACGTCATTTCGGCGACGGTTACGGCATCGACGATATCGCCCTGATGCTGGACATCTCATATGAACAAGTAGAGAAGATCCGCGATTATATGCTGCGTGACCTCAGCAACGTCTTCAATCGCGACAGGAAATGGCCGGACAGTGATATGAGTCACTGATCACCGAATAAACAACTTTTTCTATATACAAAAAAAGCGCCGGGGATTTCCCCGTCGCTTTTTTTGTTTTTATTGACACAAACCCCGCATTTTTAAAGATGCGGGCTATACCCCGGATATATCGGCTGGTGAAATATTCGAGCTACTCACTGACCCGGCGAATAACCGCACCGACCGCATTCAGCTTGCCGGTCAGATCATCATAACCACGATCCAGATGATATACCCTTGAGATCTGGGTCTCTCCCTCGGCAGCCAGGGCGGCGATCACCAGAGAAGCACTGGCCCGCAGATCTGTGGCCATGACCTGGGCTCCGGCCAGGCCGCTGACCCCTTTTATTATAGCACTACGACCATCTATCCTGATATCAGCCCCCATCCGCTGCAACTCAGCCACATGCATAAAACGATTTTCGAAGATAGTTTCCGTTATCACGCTCAAGCCGCTACTTATTGACATCAGGGCCATGATCTGGGCCTGAAGATCGGTGGGAAAGCCAGGATAAGGCAGGGTTTTAATATCAACACTCTTCAGATTGCCGTTACGGGTGACCGTGATCTGCCCATCACCTTCTTCGATCAGCAGACCGACTTCCCGCAACTTCTCGATCAAAGAAGGAAGGTGGGCCGGTTCACAGTCAGTAACAGTAACCTCGCCACCGACTGCACCCACAGCTATCAGGTAAGTCCCGGTCTCGATCCGGTCAGGAATGACCTTCGTTTCGGTCGGTCGCAGTTCATCGACCCCGTTGATAACCAGTCGATCAGTATCTTTGCCTTCGATGCTGGCGCCCATGCCGATCAACATATCAACCAGGTTGCCTATTTCGGGCTCCCGGGCCGCATTCTTGATGACGGTGGTACCCTCCGCCAGGGTGGCGGCCATCAGGATGTTCTCGGTCCCGGTCACCGAAGGGACATCAAAATAAACTGTATCACCCTGCATCCGGCCATTGACAGTTCCCTCGACGTAGCCCTGTTCCAGACTGAGTTCCACACCCAGTCGGCTCAAGCCCTTCATATGGTAGTCAATGGGTCTGGCACCTATGGCACATCCTCCCGGCAGAGATACCCGGGATTTTCCCAGTCTGGCCAATAGAGGACCAAGGACCAGCACGGAAGCACGCATGGTCTTGACCAGATCGTAGGAATCTTCAAAACTATTCAGCTCGGTCGCATCGATAAGCAGAGCGCCATCCTCTTTCCGACGATGTCCTTTGATCCCGAAAGATTCGAGCAGCACCAACATGGTCCGGGTATCACGCAGATCCGGAACATTATGAAGAATATGGAGGCCGGGGGCCAGAATGGTGGCAGCCATCAATGGTAAGGCCGCATTCTTGGCACCGCTGATCCTGATGGTGCCGTGCAGAGGCCGTCCGCCTTCGATGATTAATTTATCCATTGAACAAAGCCTCTATTTGTTTATCTGTTTGTGACAATTATGCTTGGCCAGTAGATGAGTTGAGCACATTACCTGTGCGCAGCCTCTCAGTCAACCGCCTTGGCAACGGCTACCCTGGCAAGTCCGGAAAGATCGTTGACGATCTCGATAAGCTCAAGACCGGCGGTTCTCGCAAAGACAGCTTCTACCGCCTCAGCCTGGTCGGCGCCGATCTCAAAGAGAAGATGGCCACCTGTCTGCAAGTATTGACGACAGGACGGCACCAGCTCGTGATAGGCATCCATGCCATCCGCACCGGCGTAAAGGGCCATCTCCGGTTCAAAATCCAGCTCCGGCTGAAGCTCACCCTGGACCCGGCTCGCGACATATGGGGGATTGGAAACAATCAGCTCAAAAGACCTTCCCGGTAACAGTGGTTCCAGCCAGTCACCGTTTACCAGGCTTACCCGGTCACCGACCCCGTGCTTTGCGACATTACGAGCGGCCAGAAGCAGGGCATCGGATGAAAGGTCCACTGAGACCAGTTCGGCACCGGGAAGTTCGAGAGCGAGGACGATCGGTACAACCCCGCTACCGGTGCCAAGGTCGAGGATTCGCTCTTTGAAATCAACCGGCAACTTGATCAGTGAGAGCGTCTTTTCGATCAGCAGTTCTGTTTCCGGTCGGGGGATCAGGACCGCAGGTGACACTTCAAAGGATAGCGACCAGAACTCTTTTTCACCGGTTATATATGATAGTGGTTCACGGGAAAGACGTCTGACCAGGAGAGATTCAAAGCGCTCAAGTTCTTCGCTACTCAACTCCCTGTCCAGCAGGAACAAAGCAACCCGGTCAAGATCAAGTTGAAAGCGCAGGAGGAGTTCTGCTTCGATGGCAGCATCCGGGATCCCGGCCTGGTGCAGGCGACTAGCCGCTTGGTTGGACAATTCCCGGATCTTCATTGCCGTGATCCGCTTGACTGCTTACTGAAGAGTTTTGAGAGTTTCCGCCTGATAATAGGCGATCAGCGGCAGGATCACATCGTCAAGTTTACCCATCATCACATCGTCAAGCTTGTAAAGAGTGAGATTGATCCGATGGTCGGTCAGCCTGCCCTGCGGAAAATTGTAGGTACGGATCCTTTCACTGCGATCACCGGAACCGACCTGACTCCTGCGCTCTGCGGATATCTTGTCATCCTGCTCGCGCTGCATAATATCGAGCACCCGCGCCTTCAGGACCTTCAAAGCCTTGGCCTTGTTCTTATGCTGGGATTTCTCATCCTGGCAGGTCGCGATAATACCGGTTGGCAGGTGCGTTACCCTGATCGGGCCAGTAGCAGGTACAGCTTGAGTAGCGC
>CBDVDF010000336.1:0-2955 GCA_965372675.1 uncultured Desulfobacterales bacterium | reverse complement strand
GGCTGACCAAAGCAGCGGCCGGGATCGGCCTTGATGGCCTGATCAATGAACCTGAACGTGATTACCGGGCCGTCCGCCTCGAATGGGCCGGGCTGACCGATGCCTCGATGTATAGCTGCGGCGCCCTTGAGCTGATGAAGAGTATTCTCAAGGGGCTGATCGTCCACCCGGAACGGATCCGCCGTAATCTAGACAACTCGGCCTGCCTGATCTCCACCGAAGCCCTGATGTTCCTGTTCGGCAACAAGATCGGCAAACAAGCCGCCCACCAACTGCTTTATGAAGTATCGATGGAGTCATACCAGAGCGGCACCCCACTCACAGAGCTGCTCTGCCACCATCCGCAGATCAAAGGGGTCTTCAGCGAATCCGAGATCAGAAAAGCGATCGATCCCGCCGCTCACATCGGCTCGGCGGTCGAGCAGACCGACCGGATGACAGCTGCCGCCGAGCAGTGGCTGGCCGACCACAAGTCAGGACCCGGTCCGCTTCCGTGTCCCCTGGCAGATAGCGATGGCAGCTGCAGGATCAGCCATTGTTGCGACAAACACTGAACAGCGCTTCACTTAAATTGCTTGACCTGAGCCGGCAAAATGGCATAATCAGCGCCTTGATTATCACAGTTTAAGGCTTATCTTTAATATTGAACCCAAGCAGGGAAACCGATCCCTGAACCTGTTGCACCATCTAAAAGGGGTTAGAATCATGACTCAAAAGTTTATGCGGATCTGGCTGACGGTGATCGTCCTGCTGGTCGCAACCACTTCAGTTTCCCAAGCCTGTGTCGGCAGGATACTCTACGTCGGAGCCATTGAAACCGTCGAAGGACAGACCATGGCCGAATTACTGGTCCTGCTGATCAATGAACGGACCGGCACCAACGTCAAGATCAGATATTTTGATGACAACACTAAACTTTACCAGGCCCTCAAGTCGCACGACGAGGAGACCAGGATCGACATCATCATCGAAAATACTGCCGATGCCATGGCTTTCATGCAGAAGGAGCGGATAAAGGACCTCGACCAGGAGTACCTGGCAGTCAAGAAACTTTACGAAAAAGAACTGGACGTTATCTGGCTCAAACCCTTCGGTTTCAAAAATATCAAGGGTAGCAGCAATCCGTCGGTCAGCGCCTCGCTGATCCGTAACGATGTGCTGACCAACTACCCGCTGCTGCCAAGGATCCTCAACAAGTTGAGCGGCGCCATTGACGAAAAGACCTTTGCCGAGATGATCGACAAGGTTCGGTCCGGTAGCAAGGCCAGGAACGTCGTCAAGGATTTCCTGCGGGCTAAAAAATTCATCTAAATCAATTATGACCATCAAGAACATACTATTCAGCGGAGCGATCGCGCTTCTTGTCATTCTCTGCACTGTTCCGGCCCTGGCCCATGTTGAAGGCCACATGCCGGACTCGGTAGCCGAAATGGAGTACCGCATCCTTCTTGAATTCAAACCGCGCGATTTTGCCATAAGGGTAAAACTGGCCACGGTACTGATGAACCAGGACAAGCTGGCAGAGGCCGAAGAGGAGTTTTACAAGGCCCTGGGAGCAAAGCCACGCGACCTGCAGGCCCATATCGGCCTGACCCGACTTCTGCTCCGCCAGAACAAAGTCTCCGAGGCATTGGCGATGATCAAGAAGGCCATTAAGATCGCCCCTGGCAATGCCATTGTTTATCTTTATTACGGACTGGCACTCGAGGCCGACAAGCGCCCCCGTGAGGCAGTGCAGATGTACCGGCTCGGCCTGAGTAACCTGGAGAAAAACAGCACTGACCCGGAATACCAGCATGATCGTCAACAACTGCAAGAAGCCCTGAGTAAACTGGAAGCCAGCCTCAAAAAATCTGGATCAAGCAAATAAGAGACCAAACCATGATCAGAAAGACCGCTATCGTCTTACTCACATTACTCGTCCTTGTTTCATGCAACGGTAAAGGCGCTGAAGAACGGCCGACCTACAAGATCGGTTACATGATCTGCAACAGCGAAAAAGAGACCATGGAGAGGTTTATCCCCTTCTCCAAGCACCTGGGAGACAAACTCGGGGTTAACTTCGAGACGGTGGCCATCGACACTATCAACTTCACCAGACAGTTGGAAGAGCTCGATTTTGTCCATACCAACTCCCTGCTTTATATCATCCTCAAACGCTTTCACGGGGTTGAAGTGCTGGCCGCCGAGCAGAAGGGCTCTCTGGGCTTCAAGTCACAAGGTATCATCCTGACCCGCAGCGACAGTGGCATTGAACGGATCGAGGACCTAAAGGGCAAAACGATGATCTTCGGACCAATGCTGGCTCCGACCGGCTTCATGTCCCAGGTTGATGCCATGCAGAAGGCCGGGATCGACCCGGAAGAGGACCTGGCATTCTATACCATCCCTGCCGGTTCGTTCAAACACGAGAAGGTGATCTACGGCGTCCTGTTCGAACGCTACGATGCTGGATCGATCCCGATCGATGATCTGGAAACCATGGTTGCCGATGATCGCGTCTCGATGGACGATTTTAATATAATCTCAAAAAACCAGCCGATCCCCTACTGTAACTTCGGGGTGACCCAGAAGATCGACGATGCCCTGGCCCGCAGGTTCAAAGACGCGATCCTTTCGATCACCGAAAACGATACGGTCGAGATCGAAGGCGAGACCATCAAGGTCCTCGAACGGGCCCTGGTCAGCGGCTATGTCGATATCAAGGACAGCGACTTCGACGTGGTCCGGGAAATGGCCAAACGCACCAACATGCCCCCTTACCAGAAATACTGATCCTCCCTATCATATCAACCCCTAAAGCCAGTGTCCCTTGAGGATACCGGCTTTTTTTTATACTTTCCGGTTGCCAATCCCTGCTTGAAAATCATATAACAAATTATAGGAAAGTATAAACATTGCCTGTTTTTGCTATTTTGCAGAGAGGAAAAGCCATGAACATCATCAAAACAATAA
>CBDVDF010000335.1:0-2971 GCA_965372675.1 uncultured Desulfobacterales bacterium | reverse complement strand
TGGAGGGCGCCACCGGGATGATCAGCTGGCAGAAAGCCCCTTGCCGTTTTTGCGGTACCGGCTGCGGGGTGCTGGTAGGTGTTTCCGGTGACCGAGCCGTCGCCGTCAAAGGCGACCCAAACTGTAGTGTCAATAAGGGTCTGTGTTGTGTAAAGGGCTATCATTCCGTCCAGGCCCTTTACGGTAAAGACCGACTCACCAAGGCCAAGGTTCGCAAGAAAGGGAAAATGGTCGAGGTGCCGATCAAGGAGGCCCTCGATATTATTGCCGCAAAGATCAAATCGACGATCGATAAACATGGCAAGGATTCCGTTGCCATGTACGGTTCCGGACAATGGACGATCCCGGATGGTTATGTAGCTTCCAAGCTGTTCAAAGGCTGCCTGGGCACCAATAATGTCGAGGCGAATGCCCGACTCTGCATGGCCAGTGCGGTAACCGGTTTCATGACCTCATTTGGTATTGATGAGCCCATGGGTTGCTATGAGGACATCGAGCATGCCGATGTGATGGTGACCTGGGGTAATAATATGGCGGAAATGCACCCGGTGCTCTTCTCCCGGATGCTGGCCAGCCGCAAGCGTAAAAAAGATGTGACCATTATCGATCTGGCCACCCGTACCACCAGAAGCAGCCAGGCTTCCGACAAATCTATCCTTTTTAAGCCCAATACCGACCTGGCAGTCGCCAATGCCATCTGCTACGAGATCATTCGCAATGGTTGGATGAACAAATCTTTTGTCAAAAAACATACGACCTTCCACAAGGGCAAAACCAACATCGGCTATGGCACAGAGGATCATTTCAAATTCAAAGATAAACCCGAAGATATCTCTTTTCAGGACTACAAAAATTTCCTGAAGGATTACACCCCGGAGAAGGTAGAAAAGATATCCGGGGTATCAGCCAGAGACATCAAATATCTGGCCTCCCTCTATGGTGATCCGGCCAAGAAGGTTACCTCCTTCTGGTGCATGGGCATGAACCAGCACGTCCGGGGCACCTGGATCAACAATCTGGTCTACAACATTCACCTGCTTACCGGCAAGATCTCCACCCCGGGCAACAGCCCCTTCTCCCTCACCGGTCAGCCCAGTGCCTGCGGCACCGTTCGCGAAGTCGGCACCCTGACCCACAAGCTGCCCCATGGCGTGGTCATGAAACAGCCGCACCGCGAACTGGCAGAAAAGATCTGGGATCTGCCGGCCGGCTCCATTGACCCTAAACCAACCTATCATACCGTGGAAATGTTCCGGGCCCTTGATCGTGGCGATATACGGTTCATGTGGATCCAGGTCACCAACCCGATGGTTACCATGCCGAATCTCAAGCGCTACCGGAAAGGCGCCCTGAAGGACGACCGCTTTATAGTAGTCTCAGACGTCTACCCTACCCCGACCACCGATGTTGCCGATGTTATCCTGCCTGCCGCCATGTGGATCGAACAGGAAGGGATGTATGGCAACTCCGAACGGAGGACCCAGCATTTCGACGAGATCGTCCCACCGCCCGGCGAGGCTATGTCCGACACCTGGCAGATTATCGAGGTGGCCAGAAGGCTTGGTTTCAAGAAGCAATTCCCTTGGAGCAAGGACAACTATATAGGCCCGCTCTGGGAAGAGTATCGGCGCTTTCATGACAGCCCGAAACACAACATGGCGTCATACAAGGTGTTAAAAGAACGATCCGGAGTCCAATGGCCCTTTGTCAACGGCAAGGAGACCAGATGGCGGTTCAACCCCAAGTATGATCCGGCCTGTAAAAAAGGCACCGATTTCGACTTCTACGGCAAAAAAGACGGCAAGGCCTGGATCTGGGCCCGCCCCTATGAGCCTGCCGCCGAGTCGCCGGACCAGGAATACAATTTCTGGCTCAACACCGGCCGGGTTATCGAACATTGGCATACCGGATCAATGACCCGCCGGGTGCCGATCCTCCACAATGCCATGCCTGAATCCTATGTGGAAATGAATCCTGAAGATGCAATGGATCTCGGGGTAGTGAACGGCGAGAAAGTGAAGATCATTTCCCGTCGTGGGTCGGTCACCATGAAGGCCTCGATCAACGGCCGCGGGGTACCGCCCCGTGGCATGGTCTTTGTGCCGTTTTTTGATGAATCCTACCTGATCAACGAAGTTACCCTGGATGCTTTCTGCCCGATCTCAAAGCAGCCGGATTATAAAAAATGCGCAGTCCGTCTGGAGAAAGCATGATGAAACAAGCAGATAAAAAGATCGGCAGAGTTGTTATCGGTTTTGCTGCTATCTGCTTATCAGGAGCTTTTCTGATGCTGACGGCAAATGCAGCGCCCGATATCCCCCAAGGCTTCGATTCAGGTGGAGAAAAGATCTTTAACCGATTTAACGATACCCCCCTGGCAGCCATGACCGGCACCGACGGCAGACGGACCCTGAACACCTTTTACGAGCTCCGTCAATATCCAGGCTCACCGCCCCGTGTTCCTCATGAGGTACCGTCTTTCTACGAGGATGACAATTCCGACTGTATCGCCTGTCATGGCGAGGGCGGCTACGATGCGGAACAGGATGCCTTTATACCGGTAACCCCGCATCCGGAAAATGTAAATTGTTTTCAATGCCATGTACCCCGGCGAACCGAAAAGCTTTTTGTGAAAAGCAACTGGCAGTCGATCAATCCACCAAAACTTGGGAGATCAGAAATGGGTGGCTCACCGCCGCCAATCCCCCACAGCCTGCAGCTCCGAGAAGATTGCATCGCCTGCCATACCGGACCGGCGGCGGTTGCCGAGATCCGGGTCGAACATACCTCTCGCGGCAATTGCCGCCAATGCCATGTACCGATGGTTGCCACTGCACTCAAAACGACCTTCCAGAGAAACCAGAAATCAGGACAATAGAATTGTCATGAAAATATTAACCTATGGTTCAGGTCTGCTTGCCCTCGTACTGGCCGCAACATTTATGACAAGTTCTGCGGTGATGGCTAGCCA
>CBDVDF010000334.1:0-2994 GCA_965372675.1 uncultured Desulfobacterales bacterium | reverse complement strand
GGGCTGTCTTGATAAAATCATGGACGGCGGCCCCTTCCGGTGAGGTGATAAGGGTTACTTTGCCAGGAAAAAGCGGCAGGGGCATTTTTGCTGCTGCAGCAAAAAGACCTTCTGCGTCCAGAGCGGACTTGAGCCGTTCAAAAGCGGCCTGAAGCTTTCCTGAGCCGAGCAGTTCAAGAGTGTCGACGATCAGTTGGTATTCACCTCGCGGCTCATATAGAGATATACGGCCTCGGCAAACGACCTGCAGGCCATCCTCAGGATCAACATCCAGATATCGCTGCTGCTGTTTGAAAAGAACGGTGCGTAGCTGGGCGTTGGAGTCTTTGAGAGTAAAATAGAGATGTCCAGAGTACGGCTTTCTTAGGTTGGATATCTCTCCGGACACCGAGACAAAAGGGAATTCTGTTTCCAGCAGGCCCCTGATCGACCGGGTGAGTTCGGAAACAGACTGGATCTTCACAGATTGGCTGGTCAGCATTGGTAGATTAGATCGTCTCGCTATGATTATCGACAAGCAACAAAGGATAACTGTTCATATAATACGGAAGGTCAGGTTATGAAAGGCGAAATACCTTAATTTCCCGATGCTTTTTTCCTGGTTTGGGTTATATTGCCAGCTGTTTTTTGAAGTAGAACAAGATGATTTGAACATTGCCCCGAGGAGATTAGATGGCTGAGAACAACTCTTTTGACGATAGCAAAGAAAAAACGATCGATATTGAACACAAAGACGGCCTCTTGGAAGAACTCGAATTACCGCCGCACCTTATAAAGTTCATCCGTGAAAACTCTCAAAGACTGCAGATAGCTGCGGTATGCATCGTCATTCTGATCCTCGGTTGGACTTATTACGATTATCACAGCCAGAACGTCGAAAATACGGCCTCAGCGGCTCTGAATGCTGCGCTGCTTGAAGATGACGAGTCGAGTCGAATAGAATTGCTCAAGAATGTTGAAAAAGACTTTTCCGGCACTGAATCAGCCTTGTGGAGCAGGATCGAGCAGGCCCATCTCGCTGCCAGAACCGGTGGCAATGAGGATGCTTTGCTCGTATACAATGAACTTCTTGACGATATTAACTCAGATAATCCTCTCAAACCACTTCTGCACTACAATATCGGTCTGGCTTACGAGAACAGCGGCGAGTATGACAAGGCCCTGAGAAATTACCTGAAACTTGCAGGTTTCAAGGGGTTTGAAGCTAAGGCCCTTATTGCCCAAGGCCGAATACATGAGATGAAGAATGACCGGACCGAGGCCCTGCGATTATATCGCCAGGCCGTGGAAAATGAGGCTATAGCCAGCCAGGACAAACTGCTTATTCAGGAGAAGATCGATTCTTTGCAGGCCGTTAAAGAGATCTCTGACCAAGGCTGATCTTTATACTCTCTTAAGACGGTGAAGTGACTGGTGTCGATCAGCCATTTTTACTGTTCCCCTGCCGTTCAGACATGAAGATCATTAACTCCCCCACAGAGATGAAACGCTGGTCTGATGATCAGCTTCAAAAAGGCCTGACCATCGGTCTGGTGCCCACCATGGGCTTCTTTCACGAGGGCCATCTCAGCCTGATGCGCCGGGCCGGAGAGCTTGCTGACCTGGTCGTGGTCAGCCTCTTTGTCAACCCCATTCAGTTCGGCGCCAATGAAGATTTGAGCGGTTATCCCCGGGACCTTGAAAGTGATACCGCCCTGGCTGTCGATGAAAACGTGGCGGTGCTCTTCGTGCCTGCAGCCGAGGAAATGTATCCTGAGCCGCCGAAGACCAGGGTGACGGTTGCCGATTTAAGCGAAGAGTTATGCGGCCGGACCCGGCCCGGTCATTTTGATGGGGTTTGCACTGTTGTGGCCAAGTTAATCAACATTGTCAAACCATCGCTGGCCGTCTTCGGCAACAAGGATTTTCAACAGCTTGCCGTGATCCAGAGGATGGTGGCGGATCTTAACTGGGATATCGAGATAATCGGCCACCCGATAGTCCGGGATAGCGACGGCTTGGCGATGAGTTCCAGGACTTCATATCTTTCTGCAACGGAAAGAGTCAGTGCTTTGGCTCTTTATAAGGCCATTGAAAGAGCCAGGCAGATGGCCGGCTCAGGGGTCACCAGAACAGACAAGATATGTGCAGAACTTGAAATATTGATCAATTCACATGATAATGTCGCAATAGAGTACCTGACCATAGTTGATCTTCACGATCTTACCGGTCAGGTGGAGGTCAATGGAGATTCTCTCCTGGCCATGGCGGTCATGGTTGGCAAGACCAGGCTGATCGACAACTCTCTGCTGCTTACCGAACAAGGTGATTAAATGTTGCAGTCAATGCTGAAATGTAAAATCCACCGGGCTACCATTACCGACGCCAATCTCAATTACGAGGGCAGTCTGACGGTTGACAGTGGCCTGATGAAGGAAGCTGGGCTGATTCCTTTTGAGATGGTGAAAGTCTATAACATCAATAATGGGGCGCGCTTCGATACTTATATCATCGAAGGGCCCGAAGATTCCGGAATTATAGCCCTGAATGGGGCCGCCGCCCGCAAAGGAATGATCGGTGACCTGATCATCATTGCCAGTTACGCCCTCTACAGCCCAGATGAACTGGCTGACTATTTCCCCCAGATCGTTGTTCTCGATCCGGCCAACCGGGTCAAGAAGATATACAGCGCTGACAATCCGCCTCCGATCGGCTGATCCGTTTTCAACTACCCGTCAGGTGCAGCCCGATGCTCCTCGTAGTCTCTGCCACAAAAACCGAACTTGAACCGCTGCAGGCGGTGAGCCGTGATCTTGATGAACATCTACGTTTTCTGATCTCCGGGGTCGGACCGGTCGAGACGGCTCTTAAGCTGAGCGAATATCTGGCCTCCGCAGAACAGCAGCAACCCTCGGCTGTGATCAATATCGGTCTGACAGGTGCTTATCCTGATACCGGTCTTGAACTGCTTGAGATCTGTCTGGCTGAAAATGAGTTTTTCGGCGACCTTGGCAT
>CBDVDF010000333.1:0-3005 GCA_965372675.1 uncultured Desulfobacterales bacterium | reverse complement strand
GCTCGGACAGAAATGGGATGGCAATAACCAGCAAAGCCCGCAGGTCCCGGAATAGAACCAGCAGGAAAAGGACCAGAAGAGCAGCCGCAGCCGGCAGCAACCTGGCCAGATCGCGGCGGATCGTTTCAGCATTGGCAACAGTATGGGCCAGGGGACCGATAATCCTGGCCCTTACCCCCGGCCGGAGACTTGTAAGCAGGGTCTGATCTATCTCCTGGCCGACTGCAAAGGCGTTGGCAGAAACAGTCAGGGGCTCAACGCTTTCGGCCCAGAGCAGGCACTCCTTGCCATTATTTCCGACAAAGAAGCCGTCCCGAACCGCCAATTTCATGCCACCCCGCAAGGCCGTCATTTTCCGGAGAACCAGCCCGGTCAGATTTAACGGATCCTGGCGTATATGGCTGACCAGAGCCAGTCCGGCAAGGCTGTTCAGTTGCAGATAATCATCGCGTAACCGGCGCCTGAGCTCCTCGGGCTCGATGAGCTCGGCAAAACGCTGCAGGTCGTTGTCGTCTGTCAGGGCCGGCAGAAAACCCTGTAACTCCCTGGCCAGTCGGAACTCATAGCCTTCTGGCAGCCGGTAAAATACCTCCTTGAGCAGCGGACTGGCGGAAAGTTGATCGCCAAGTTTCTCAGCACTGGCCAGGAGATCCTCCAGAGAAGCATCCTCTGCCTCGAGAGAAATAAAGACTCGGTTGAGCATCCCCAACTGTTGCAGGGTCCGGAGGTCGCCCTGCAGGGCCTGCCCCGGCAGCATATCCAGGACATCTTCAGCCAGCCTGACCTGCAGGGAAAAGAAAATCCCGACCGCAGTAACGATCAGGATCAACAGTTTTGAGATTATTGAACGGGTAACCATGAACTTCCTTGCTGTTTCACTTGGGCCGACATTCGGAGAACAGATTGTCCTCCGGCCGGATATTGTGCTGGTAACCAGAAAAATGGATCACGGTGCGATCTTCACCGCCCGGCTCACTGATCTCAACTTCCACCGGCTGGAAAGTTACGGGGTCAAAAACCACTCTGATCCGCTCGATGAAGGAAGCCGCCCCGCTATTCAGGGGCGTCATGACCAGGACCGGCCCAGGCCGGAGTTCAAAAGTAAAAACATCGCCAAGTTGTCGGTAAGAGCCACTGGTCCAGGCCCAGAGTTGGGTAGCGACCATCCTCATCACCGGATCATTATCGAGACTGAACTCTCTGACCGGGCCTTCTCCACTGCATTTCAAGCCTTTTTTGCCATTAAGGACCAGGACCGAGGGCAGCGGCTCCCTGAATTCCCAGCGTAACCGATCCGGCCTCACCAGGATCAGTCGGCCTGAGAATTCAACCGGGGTCGGGAAAATAGCCAGATGCCTGACCTGCCTGAAATCACATGAGAAAGAATCGATCGCCGCCGACTCTTTTTCCACCCGGTCCAGAAATTCATCGAGGCTCATTGCCTTTTCGACCGCGATCCCTGAAGCGGGCGACAGCACAACAGTCAAGAGCAGCAATAAAATTATGGAGACCCGACTAATTATGCTCATTTTTCCTCCCAGGCCTTGATCTCGCCGCCAGCCAGGACTTCACCAGCCTTATTGATCACCCGACCGCTCATCACGGTTACCGGGCCGAATTCGAAGATCTTGGCCATTTCGACCTTGATGGTCTCACCGGCAGTCACTCCGCCCTGCCAGCAGAAATCATCCACCCCGACCAGAAAGCCCCGCCCGGAACTGAGTCCGTCAACCTGACAGTCATAACCGTTGACAGCGGCCATTGCCTGGGCCACCAGCTCAATAAAATATTCGGGCATCAATTCTCCGGCCGGATCAACAAAGACCCCGCCCTCTGGAACAAAAGCCTCCACCTCCGCCGTATCAACTTGCCGATCTCTACAGATCAGCCGATCGATGAGCAGCATAGGCGGCCGTTGCGGGACCAGGATGTCAGCCGCGCAAGGCAATTCTGGCCTGGAATGTTCTTTACTCAAAACAGATCACCTGTAGTTGCGAAAAAAGATCAGATATACAATCCACCATTAACACTGAGTACTTGGCCGGTAATATAGCTGGACTCGTCACTGATCAGAAAATTTACCGCAGCGGCTGCTTCTTCCGGACGACCGACCCGGCCCAGAGGGACGGCAGGCAGCATCTTATCAAGCGGCAGTCCTTCGATCATTTCGGTATCGATCAGTCCCGGCGCGACCACGTTGACCAGGATATTTCTTTTCGCCACCTCCCTGGCCAGGGATTTGGCGGCCGCGATCATCCCACCCTTGGCAGCTGAGTAGTTGAACTGCCCCGGCTGCCCGGCCTCTCCAGAGGTAGAGGCAACGGCCACTATGCGACCCCGGCGAGCCGACATCATCGACTTGACCAGCAGCCTGGTAACCAGGAAAAAGCCGGTCAGGTGAACATTAAGAACCAGGTCCCAGTCATCACGAGACATCATGGCCAGCAGAGAATCCCTGGTGATCCCGGCATTATGGACCAGACCATATGGGGTCTCCTCGATCAGCAAAGGCTCAAGGGCCTCGCCCACGGCCACTTCATCACCCACGTCAAATGGCAGCAGCCGACACTGCCGACCCAGATCTTCAATCCCTTTGGCGACCAGGGCGGCACCATCATGATCCGATCGGTAGTTAAGCCAGATATCATGACCGCTCATGGCCAGGCGCAGGGCGATAGCGGCGCCGATCCCTTTACTTGCTCCAGTCACCAGGACAATTGATGGCTCTTCCATAAAATATCCTCACTATAAGCTAAAAAAAATCCTGCCTCCCATCGTTAAAAAAACCGGGCCGGCAGGAATTACTCTCATAATACCTTCAGGGGAAACGCCCCTTACCGGAGCCCCCTGTAAGCTATTTTTGCATACTTGCGGATCTTCTTGTTGACCCTGCTCTTGCTTATCTTTTTCAGCGTCTCTTTATATTCAGGCATTCCGGAGGCACCAAGCGCCTTGCACAACCAGGCGGCGGTCTCTGCATGATGCCGATCACGTGTTTTTTTGTC
>CBDVDF010000332.1:0-3010 GCA_965372675.1 uncultured Desulfobacterales bacterium | reverse complement strand
CTCTTTTTTCTTTTTCAGGCCGCGCAGGACTGAACCGGTTTCTTTCTCCAGCTGCCTCACCCCGGGCATGACCGCGTCAATGCTGAGTTTGTGCAGGTCCCCGGCAAAAGTCCCGGTCACCGCGACATCGACCATCGGTAACACTCCCCGGCCGAACCGATAGGCGGCCCAGTCACCAATACTCTGGTCCTCCTGGCGAGGTTTTTTCCAAAGATCTGCCAAGAGGCGAAGCTTACCACCAACCGAAAGCAACGGGGTTGAAAGCAGCATTTTGGGGCTTTGCGGCAGAGGTTCCAGCCGGCCGTTAAAACAGATAAAGCGCCGGAAATCCCCCAGCGGCGCGGTCTGCATTTCGTCCTCAAGGCCGATATCCCTTAATAACTGGCGACTTTCGGCGGTGTTATTAAGAAAACCATGCGGGCCCCATTCCGCCTGGAAACCATCCTCTCGAAAAGTCTTGATGGCACCACCCGGCCGCTCCGCTTTTTCAAGGATAGCCACCTTGATACCAGGGGACTGGACCCCGAGAAAGTGGGCCGCACTCAGCCCGGAAAGACCGCCACCGACAATGATCACCTCATAGTTGCTTACCATCGCTCCCTCAAACATGAAGGACATTGCCTGGGTCTAAACATAAATATTCAATGCCTTCACTAGCTAAGAATGTTAGTCTTTCGCTCAACACCAATACACCACGAGCAAGATGCTTCTTACAAAGATTATAGCCAATCGGCCAACAATATAATATCAGCATTTCTAAAATTTCAGGAGACCAGATGGCCGGGGAAGCAGGAGAGACTGCAAAGATACCGAAAAGCGACCCACCCCGGGTCCTGCTCCTCTATTACTCGTTCAGCGGCCAGACCACCGGCCTGCTCAACAATCTCGGAGGCGGACTCAGGCAGGAAGGGGTCGAAGTAACCTTCGTTAAGCTCCGGCCTCTCTCGCCTCTACGGTTCCCGGTAGGATCCATCTTCGGCACCCTGAAAATGATGTTGGCAACTTTTCTGCGCTTGAGGGTACCGATCCATGAACCGGAAGATACGGTCTGGAAGAACTATGACCTGGTACTTCTGGCCGGTCCCACCTGGTCATACAATCCCAGCGGCCCGATCCTTGACCTCATGGACCGCTACGGCTCCAGACTTTTCAAGGGCCGGACAGTTATTCCGGTAATTTCCTGCCGGGGATACTGGCGGATGCACTGGTACGGCATAAAAAGCCTCCTGGAAAAATGCGGCGCCAGGATCGCCAACCGGATCGTTTTTTCCCATCCGGCCACCGAACCATGGCGTACTATCGGAGTTTTTCTGAAGATCGCCGGTAAAGCCCCGGAAAGGTCAAAGCTGCTCAGCCAACGTTACTCCCGCTACGGGCATTCAAAAGAACAGCTGCTTGAGGCCGAGAGATTCGGGACCGATATCGCCAACTGTTTAAAAGAAAAGCGGCCGCTCGAATCCCTGGATCTTGAAACCAGAATAGCTCTGCCCTGACCCGCAGTCAGAACTCGATCCCTTTACGGGCCTTGATCCCTGCAGCATAAGGATGTTTAACCTCCCGCATCTCAGTGACCAGGTCAGCGGCTTCGACCAGTTCCTCCGGAGCATCCCGCCCGGTGATCACCACATCGACCCCGGTCGGTCGCTCGGCAAGGACCGACAACACCTCCGTTCCCCGAATGACCCCATAGTTAACAAGATAAGTCAGTTCATCAAGCACCACCAGCCCATATCGCCCGGAACCTATCTTCTCACGGGCAAGCTCCCAGCCCTTAAGAGCGGCACTCTTAACCTCAGCCATATCTTCCGCCTCCCAGGTGAAGCCGGTGCCGCAGACATGGAGCTCAATATCCAGGCTGCAGGATTCCAGGGCTTTGGATTCCCCGGTCTGCCACTTGCCTTTAATGAACTGGACAATACAAACTGGTGCGCCATGCCCGGCAGCCCTTAAGGCCTGTCCGAAAGCGGCGGTCGTCTTGCCTTTGCCGTTGCCGGTGTTGATAATGACCAGCCCCTTTCCCTGCATACCGCCTCCTTTCAGGACTTGTTGTCCGAACTGAATTTTTCCAGCTGGTCTCGATAATAACCCTTGTTGCCCCGGGCTTTTTCTATGGCCAGCTCTTCCGTCTCGACGGCCAGCCCGACCATGCCATTCTGCCAATAAGCTTCGGCCAGGGTATCCAGGATGTGGCTACGGGCCTGGATATCCGCGGCAATCTTCGCCAACTCCAGGGCCCGGGCCGGATCGAGCAGGCTTATTTTCTCAGAGGTCAGCAGCAGCCAGGCCAGGTTATTAAGGGTTTCGGGATTATCAGGATCGAGACTCAGGCTCCGTTCAAAGGCACCGATCGCCTCATCGTACTGCTGGCGGGCAATAAGCAGATCGCCGTGGAACTGGTGCCAGAGAGGATTAGAGGGATCCCTGGCGATCTTCTCAGTGATCACCTCTTCGGCTATCTTCTGCCCCGGTGACGGCGGCATCAACAACGCACCGATCTGAACCGCTCCGACAAAAGAAAAGGCGACCGCAAAAAAATAAACGGTCAAACTGCCATAAACTTTCAGGTCATGATCCTTCATCCGCCCATTGTCACTCTGACAGCGCAGCAGGTGCTCGATCCGCTGGCCGATACTGAAATGATGCCAGCAGGGTTTGTCGGCGCCGGAGCCGCTCAGCTGAGCGATCTTCTTGAAGACACTGACCAGCGGCGCCGCACTACCCATAACCTGCAGAGCATACTGATCGGCCTGTCGCTCGAAATTGCGCATGAAAAATCCGAAGACATAGCGAAAATAAAGGAGGGCCATGACTACGACCGGGCCACCGGTTAAAACGGTGACCAGCGAAGCTATGTCACCCTCATAGCCGAACAGCAGCTGATAGAAAAGCCTGGTCCTCAGCATCAGGTAGAGCAGCGGCTGGACACATAACTGCAGTATGGCCGCGAATCCGATAAAAAGGAGAAGATAGAGCAACAGATGGTGTTTTTTTACATGACCTGTTTCATGGG
>CBDVDF010000331.1:0-3031 GCA_965372675.1 uncultured Desulfobacterales bacterium | reverse complement strand
ATTGACCGACACTCCCTGGCCTACCTTAATATCATTGAAAAGATCAACTGTGTTTACTGCGGGTATTTCAACGGCCTGATCGCTTATGTCCAGGAGATCGCCGCCCGGACCGAACAACACTGGTGCCCGATCAAACATGCCAGACGAGGCGACAGTTTTCACTCCCGCTACAATAAATTTATCGAATATGGCGATGGCGATAATTACAGAGAGCGCTTCAGGAATATTCGTAGTGATTTCAGCGATTTAGCCAAAGAGAACAATGACTGAGCGCAAGGTGGTCGTGGTCGGCGGCGGGGCAGCAGGACTGATGGCGGCAGGACAGGCGGCCCTGACCGGAGCAGAGTCTCTGCTGCTCGAAAAAATGCGGCGCCCGGGCCGCAAGATCTGTATCACCGGTAAGGGCCGCTGCAATATCACCAACATCGCTGCGATAAAAGATTTCATCGATCATTTTGGCCCCGGTGGTAAATTTCTCCGCCAGGCTTTTCATCAATTCTTTAACGAAGAGCTGATGGATTTCTTCGAAAAGAACGGTCTTAAACTGACCAAGGAACGGGGCGGCAGGGTTTTTCCGACCAGCGGCAAGGCACCGGAAGTTCTTGAGGCGCTGTTAGGCTGGCTGCAAAAATGCGGTGTCCGGATCGAACCATCTTCCCCTGTGGAAAAATTGCTGATCAGCAACAATCAGATCAGCGGAGTTATCAGCGTTGGCAAGAAAATAAATTGCGATGCGGTCATCCTCGCCACCGGCGGCGCCTCCTATCCAGCCACCGGCTCCACCGGTGATGGATATCGGTTGGCTGAGGCGGCCGGTCACAAGATCGTCAAAATCCGACCAGCCCTTGTGCCCCTGAAAACCGCCGGCAGTATCGCCAACAAAATGGCCGGCCTCACCCTCCGCAACATCAAAGCCCGGATGCTGGTCAACGGTAAAAAACGCCGGGAGCTCTTTGGAGAACTGGCCTTTAGCAAAACCGGTCTGACCGGACCGGTTATTCTTACCATGAGCGGAGAAGCAATTGATCTAATGGCAAGCGGCGACAAGGTGACTTTTTCGATCGATCTTAAACCGGCCCTGGATGAAAAGAAGCTTGATGCCCGTCTACAGCGGGATATAAATAATCGCGGCAAAGAGACTTTCGATTCCCTGCTACGGGGCCTGATACCCCGCGAGATGGTGCCGATCTGCCTTGAACTGACCGAGATCCCGGCAGATCGTAAGGTCCACAGTATTTCTGCAGTTGAACGGCGCCGCTTGCGAAACTGGCTCAAAGATTTCCGCCTGGAGATTATCGGTCACCGGCCGTTCTCAGAAGCTATCGTCACCGCCGGCGGCATTGACACCAGGGAAGTCGATCCCCGGACCCTGCAATCCCGCCTGGTCAAAGGTCTTTATTTTGCCGGCGAGCTGCTTGATATCCAGGGCGACACCGGCGGCTACAATCTGCAGGCCGCCTTTTCAACCGGCTGGTTGGCAGGACGATCCGCCGCCACCGGACAATAAGCAAATTCGAAGGAGAGAAAAGAATGTCGGAATTCACCAACGTAACCGTTGTCAAAAAGGCCAATGTCTATTTCGATGGCAAAGTCACCAGCCGCACCATCCTCTTTGGTGATGGGACCAGCAAAACCCTGGGGATCATGCTGCCGGGAGAATATGAGTTCAATACCGCCGACAGGGAGATCATGGAAATTCTCAGCGGAGACTTGGAAGTGCAGCTACCCGATAGCGATGGCTGGCAGACCATAAACGGCGGTGAATCTTTCGAGGTTCCGGCCAACTCCAAGTTCGCGCTGAAGATCAAGACCATTACCGACTACTGCTGCTCGTTCATTAAATAGCCGGGCCATCACCAATGCTGCCATAAAAGCATCGCCCTTATGAAACGACCGGAGCTGTCACTCTCAATATTTGCCCTGACCATGGTCAACCTGCTGCCCCTGGTCGGGGTTCTCCTGTTCGACTGGGACGCGGTGGTTTTGATCCTGCTCTACTGGACCGAGAACGTGGTGGTCGGTATCTATAATATTCTAAAGATCGCCTTGGCCAAGACCCTCTGGCAGAACCATCCGAAGGGCATGGCCTGGCCGATCCTGGCTCTCTTTATCAGCCACGGGGTCTCATTCGTCCAGAACTACCTGGGGGGAATATGCTTCCTTCACTGTCTGCAAACTGATGCATCAACCCTATAAACATGCACATCAGCATCATCGCCGGCGGCGTCCCTATCATGTTGATGGGATGAAATCTCTACTTTTCCCAAGGTAGAGATTTATGGCACTAATCTTAACTTTCGGGTTTGCTTAAACTGCCCCGTAACTAGCGTGGAGGGTTATATAGAAATCACAGGAGGAAAGTGTCTGCAAAAGTGGGCAGGCACGGACCTCTATTTGCCATGGCAGTATAATTGGGAGGATTACAGTTGGATAATATTAAGTATTCAATTTTCATAAATAATATTCTGATCCTGATAACTGTTTTCTTCTTCTCTTATATTTGGGAGTTTTATATTGAACCGGCTACATTCTTAGGTTTTTCCCTGGCTGGCCCAGAAGAATCCGATAGTGAGCGGTGGGAGTATGTTTATACAGTTACTTTCTTTTGTTTTCTTGCTCTTATTTTCCCGACTGTATTATCTATCAAAAAAGAAAAAGAGAAGGAGAAGGCGCTAGAAAAAGTTCGTCTGCAGAGCAAAATGCTAACCAACATTAATGAGGGTGTTTGTTTATCCAAATATGATGACAATAGCATTATCTATGCAAACTCAAAATTTGAAGAAATGTTTGGGTTTAGTTCCGATGAAACAATAGGAAAAACCATCTCAATAATTAATGACCATTTAGAAAAAACTAATGGAGAGACAAAAGAGAAAGGATTGACGGTCATTTCTACTAAGGGAGAAGGATATAGAGAAATCAAAACGATCCAAAGAGATGGCACTACTCTCTGGTGTTCTTCAGTTACTTCCACTTTTAAACACCTGGAGCATGGAAAAGTATTGCTATCTGTCTTTCGGGACATTTCCAC
>CBDVDF010000330.1:0-3044 GCA_965372675.1 uncultured Desulfobacterales bacterium | reverse complement strand
AGGAGCAGACCGCGGGAGTTATCTTGCGCTCTGGAGAGATCCATTCTGCCACCCTTGCTGCTCCAGGTAAGGGGATCTGTCCAGCCGGATTGACCAGCAACGAACGATATTCCAACCGTGGTAGCGCCATAACCTTGACCATCAGGATCTGAAGCATTGTATGTCTGAGCAGCTACAAGAAAATCTATGTCACCATCTGCCAGCCAAAAGTTGGCCGGATCGGTATCGGCCCAGTCAAGCTGCGGCTGACCGTGGGGGTCATGACAATCCGTGCACTGGGTCGACCAGGTTCCATAGGCGGTCGAAGTAGTCGAACTCGCGTGCAGAAACTTGACCGGTGCCCGCCTTACCCAAGGATGACCCAGATCAAGATTGGCCGGGTCATCATGGCAGAAAAGACAAATCGTATTACGGATGGTCACATCGATGTTGCCGGTACCATTATTGGGATCTCCCCAGTACCAGGCTGCATTATTGTGACAAGTGAAGCAATAAATACCGTTCGATTCGTTATGGGGCGAATCGACCGGGTATGCTTGAGCACAGGACAGACTTAAAAAGAAATAACTCAGAAACAGGACAGCAACAACCTTCCCCCGATAGCTCATTTCATCTCCCCCGAGATCATTATCAGATGATTACTGGTCTCTCTAATTAATATTGCTCATATTCAAAACACTATACCATATATTACAATATGTCTTAAGGGGGGATATGATAGGCGTTGAGAGGATTCTGTCTAATCGAGGCTGATATCGTCCAACCGCCCGCTACCACGGATGATCATCCTCTCGACGGAAAGAATTGTGTTACCAGGCTGAGCTGCGGCAAGATCAGCCTGTAGATCGCGGCTGATATCATGCCATTGACCATCAATTGTCGATGAAGCAAGGCCATGGGTCACATAAACCTTGGAACCCAACGGATCGTTATCGATTGGTACATAGGTCATCAGTCTCGACCCGCTTGTAGTGTTTAAATGGACCAGGACTGCGAAGTACTCTGAGAAATTGACGCTAAGATTCAGATTGAACTGGACAGGGTTGCTCCAGGCAGTACCATCACCATTCTGAATTTTATAGGCATTTGATATGCCACTGCCGGTCAGTTCGATCACCCTGTTGCCGCGAGGCCGGATCGCTATCGGCCCAGTCCATCTGTGGTTGGGCATGGGGGTCATGACAATCGGTACACTGGGTCGACCAGGTTCCACTGGGACATGGCCTGTGCAGGCTCATGACTGGTGCCTCTATGACCCACGGACTCGGGGCTGGATTCACATCATGGCAGGAAAGACAGATCGTGTTACGGATGGTCACATCAATATCGCCGGTGTTGTTGTTTGGGTCAGACCAGTACCAGGCTGCATTGTTATGACACATGAAGCAGTAGATACCGTTTGATTCGTTATGGGGTGAATCAACGGTATATGCCTGGGTGTTCGACAGGCAAAAAAAGGAAAGGATCAGGAACAGAACCGAAACAACGGCAAATCTCCCCAGATAGATCATTCTATCTCCCCCGAGATCATTATTTATTTAACATTTATCTTTTAATAACTACTATCATTTATTGTTAGGTATTATATCACAAGTTTTCATTTTATGCGAATTCCCGGATAAAGGTCATAAGGCCTCATAACTGAAAAAGGGCCCCATCAGGAAGCCCCTTCATTTCTTTTTACAATATTTGGAGATTGATTTTTTATCTGCCCTTTAAAGCCTTGTGCGACTTACGTAACCATTATCTCCGGATATCTGCTTCGTATCACCGTTGCCAGTGCTTCCCTGGCAGTGTCTTCGCCGTGGATCAATCGTACCTCCTTCGGCTTATGGCGCATCCGACCAATGAAATTTACCAGATTGTCAGCATCGGCATGGGCCGAGTAACCACTAACCGTATGGACTGCCGACCTGATCGTCAGTTTGCGACCATCGATATATACATAACCGTTGTGCGGGGCATATTTCTGGATCACCCGGCCGGTGGTGCCGCGGGCCTGGTAGCCGACAAAGAGAATATCGGTGGAGAGCTCCCCGATAAAGGCCTTCAGATAGTTGACGATCCTGCCGCCGGTGCACATACCGCTGGCGGCAATGACAATGCAGGGGATCTTGCGTTTTTTGATATGATCGATGGTAGCGAGGTGATCACGGTGACCATCAACCGTGGTCAGTTGCTCAAAGGCCAAGGGATGACGGCCACCCTTCAATTTGCGATGGGCCTCTTTATCCCAGAATGGCCTGAGTTGTTTGTAAGCCTCGGTAAAGCGGGCCGCCAAAGGAGAATCGATGATCACTTCGATATCCTCCCAGGGCTTACCGCAGGCCACCGCCTTATCTCGATGGCGATGAATGATCTCCTCCAGTTCGTATAGCAACTCCTGGGTCCGGCCGATGCTGAAGGCCGGGATCAGCACCACCCCGCAATCGGCCAGGGCCCGGGTCAGGCATTTCTTCAGGATTTGCCGCCTCACCTTTCGCCCCTCGTGAAGACGATTCCCATAGGTCGACTCCAGAACCACGACATCGGCCTTATATGGCGACCGTGGAGCCGGCAACAATGGTGTATGTGGTGGCCCCAGATCACCGGAGAAGACGACCCTTTTCTCATCCCCACCGTTACGCCATTTGGTCTCAATATAGGCTGAGCCAAGGATATGACCCGCTTTCTGCAATTTAACCGCTAACTTCACAGTCGAACCAGACAAACTGACCTCATGCCACTCCCTGTATGGGACAGGCACCAACATCTTTTTGATCTGCTGCAGAAATCGCTCGATCAGTCGTCGGTCCCGGGTAAAACCGATCTTCAAGGCATCTGCCATTACCAGCGGCAAAAGAAGTGCCGATGGTTCAGAGCAGACCACCGGACCCCTGAAACCGGCCCCGATCAAATAAGGCAAGCGACCGCAATGGTCGATGTGGACATGGGTCAGGATCAGGGCCCTGACCTTGTCGACCGGAAAATCTATCTCCGGCTCACGCCTCCCCTCCCCTTGGGTCAGTCCGCAGTCGACCAGGATCGAGTTGTTATCGTCTACG
>CBDVDF010000329.1:0-3044 GCA_965372675.1 uncultured Desulfobacterales bacterium | reverse complement strand
CGCTATAAGTTGTGGAAACTTACATTTGGCCTGACAATTTTCAAACCCATGGTTCAATAATCTGGTTATTCTAATTTACTACACCTAGTGTCACGTCAACTCTGCAACGACGCATATCGGAGTCTACGCTACCTGCTTGTCTTTTTCTGCGTCTGCTTTGTTTACGTCATTTCATCCTTGACGCGACACTAGCTCGCCTGGCAATTATGCATCATTGTCGGGCAACTGGTGAATTTCAACAGGGATTGTTCCGGAATGGTATCAGACAGAGAAAACAACTCGCTCGAAGGGGCGGAAGACCCCGAATACTGGGCCAAACGTACCGAGCTCGAGGAAAAGGGGGTCAGGCTTTTCAGCCAGATCATCTATCGGGACTGGTGCAAGGCCTGCGGGATATGTATAGCCTTCTGTCCCAAACAGGTCTATGACCGGGATGAAGGCGGCAAACCGTTGCCGGCCCGGCCGGACGACTGTATAGGCTGTCTGTTCTGTGAGCTGCACTGTCCCGACTTCGCCATCACCATTGAAGATAGATATCCCGATCGTCGAAAGGAGGAGAGATGAGCGCCAAATCTGCCGGTAAGCCCATTCTCCTCCAGGGCAACGAGGCGATCGTCGAGGCTGCTCTGGTGGCTGGTTGCCGGTTTTATGCCGGCTATCCTATCACTCCCGCTTCAGAGATCATGGAACAGATGTCGGTTCGGTTGCCCCGACTGGGCGGCACTTTTATCCAGATGGAGGATGAGATCGCCTCGATGGGAGCGGTGGTCGGTGCCTCGCTGGCCGGAGTCAAAGCGATGACCGCCACCAGCGGCCCTGGCTTTTCATTGCTGCAGGAAAACCTGGGCTTTGCTTGTATGACCGAAGTGCCCTGCGTGGTGGTCGATGTGATGCGGGGCGGCATGTCCACCGGTCTGCCGACCAGTCCTGCCCAAGGTGATGTGATGCAGGCCCGTTGGGGGACCCATGGCGATCATCCGATCATCGTCCTGGCCGTTTCCAGTGTTAAGGACTCTTTTACTATAACCATCCAGGCCTTCAACCTTTCCGAAAAATACCGGGTGCCGGTCATAATTCTTTCCGACGAGATCGTCGCCCACACCCGCGAATCGATCATCCTGCCGACCATTGATGATATTGAAGTAGTCGATCGTATAGCCCCGACCGTACCGCCTGAATGGTATCAGCCTTATGAGGACAACAGCCGCGGGGTGCCGCCGATGGCGCCTTTCGGCTCCGGTTATCGTCACCATGTCACCGGTCTGGTCCATGATACCCACGGCTTCCCAACCGAGAAACCCAAAGAGGTTGAGGATTTCATGAAGCGGCAGTTCCGCAAGATAACCAACGGTGCCTACGAGATCCAGATGACCAAGCGGCTGCTGCTCGATGATGCCGAGATCGTCGTGATCGCCTATGGTTCAGTCGCCCGTTCCGCCCATAGGGCTGTACTCAAGGCTAGAGAGAACGGGGTCAAGGCCGGGATGCTGCAGCTTATCACCTTGTTCCCTTTCCCGAAAAGAGCGGTAGATGCGACGCTGCGCCAGTGCCGTGCTGCTCTGGTGCCGGAGCTGAATATCGGTCAGATCAGCCGTGAGGTCAAACGGGTTAATCAGTCGGCCAAGGTCCATAAACTGAACAAGATGAACGGACAGGGGATAAGCCCGGACGAGATATATGAAGAACTTATCAAGATATGAGAGGTATTAGCAAGTGAGCCTCGGGATAGCAGAGCTGCGTAACAAGTATCTACGGCATGACAAGAAGTTTCCCCATGTCTGGTGCCCCGGCTGCGGGATCGGCATTGTCATGGGCGCTTTGATCAGGGCCGTGGAGCGTTCCGGCCTCGAGAAGGATGAGATCGTCCTGGCTTCCGGGATCGGCTGCTCGGGCCGGATGCCGGTCTATGTTGATTTCAACACCCTGCATACCACCCATGGCCGGGCCCTGACCTTTGCCACCGGGGTTAAATTAGCCAAACCGGAGCTGAACGTGATCACGGTGATGGGGGACGGGGATGCCACCGCCATCGGCGGTAATCACTTTATCCATGCCGCCCGCCGTAATCTTGATCTTACCGCCATCATCATCAATAACCAGATTTACGGGATGACCGGCGGCCAGTTCTCGCCGACCACCCCCTATGGCGCCAAGGCCACTACCGCCAGCTACGGTCATGTCGAGCAGGCCTTTTCCATTGCTGAACTGGCGGTGACGGCCGGAGCATCTTTCGTGGCCCGGGGTACCGTTTATCATGCCCGGCAACTGGACAGCCTGATCGAAAAAGCGATCAGGAAGACCGGTTTCAGTGTGGTGGAGATCATTTCCAACTGCCATGTCCAATTTGGCCGCCGCAACCAGATGCCCGACCCGGTGACCATGTTGCAGGGGTTCAAGGATAATGCCGTGCCGGTCGAGAAGGCCAGGGAGATGAGTCCCGAGGAACTGGGAGACCGTTTTCCTACCGGGGTGTTGGTTGATATAGAGAAACCCAACTACCTGAAACAGTATGAACTGATCAGGGAGAGGGCGGCGGAGAATAACAAGGGAAGTACTTAAAGTACTTTTCTGTTGAAAACGTAACTTTGACCTGGCTTTGAGAAGCAGGTCTTTTACAAAAACAGGGCAGAAGGATTAGATGACCCTCCGGAAAGATATGGATATCGAACGATACGAAGTCAGGTTAAGCGGCTCCGGCGGCCAGGGCATAATTCTGGCCTCGGTGGTCATGGCCGAAGCGGTCGCGGTTCACGAGGGATTACAGGTCAGCCAGACCCAGAGTTATGGCCCGGAGGCCCGGGGCGGCAGGTGCAAGGCCGAGGTGGTGATCAGTGACCAGGAGATCGATTACCCCAAGGTCATCCAGCTTGATCTGCTGCTGGCGATGAACCAGGAAGCCTGCGATGCCTATTTTTTCGACTTCAAACCCAATGCCCTCCTGCTGGCCGATTCTACTTTTGTCGAGCAACTTCCGACCAGCCGGGCCATTGCCATTCCTTTTACCCGAATTGCCCGGGATGATATCGGCAAAGAGATGACTGCCA
>CBDVDF010000328.1:0-3055 GCA_965372675.1 uncultured Desulfobacterales bacterium | reverse complement strand
AAATGCAAGGTTAAAATGCACCTGTCGGACTTGATGAATAAATAATTCGGAAAGAATTGAGGCAAGAATGAGGTTCAGAGGTTCAGAGGTTCAAGGCATGTCATCTCGACAGAGCCCTGCGACGAGAGATCTTTTTGATCTTGACCACCACAACTTTCAACTTTTAACTCCATATCTATCAGGGTTCAAGGTTTAGAGGTTCAGGGTTTAGAGGTTAGGACTTTATGTTTTTAACCTCTGAACCTCTGAACCCTGAACCTTGAACGGGGAACCTTGCAGTTACCATTTGTCAAAATGACAAACCAGCCTGCCATTCTGACAACCCTCCCCGGTCTGCAAAACCTTAACTCATTGAAATAACATCACCAGGCACAACTGGCATAGTTCTGGCAACGATATATTAGCAAATGAGAATCGAAGGAGTGCAAAGTTGAACGAGACAGAGAAGGCACCGGAAGTTCAGGTCAGAGTGAAAAAGGGAAATTCATTCCGAACCGTAGAAGAAAGTGGTGAAGAGGTTAGCAGACATGCAATATTCACCCTCGGCATCGCAACTTTTGCCGCCGCTTCCTGGGCTATAGTCTGTCTGTCAAAAGCAATAATTGATCAAGGACCGCTGGCATTATTAAGGATGCTGGGCGAAGCCCTGATGGGCAAATAATAAAAGACGACACTTTCTAAACTTTTTAAATATGCAATCAAGGAGAACAGCCATGACAACCACGATCAAGACCCAGAGTAAAACCACCGAATCAAGCACCACTGCGGTTGATTCCGTATCCCGCAGCAGCATCATCACCATGGGCGTCGCCTCAGGCCTCGTCGGCCTCTGGGCTGTAGCCTGCCTGATCAGCGCCATGGTCGACAGCGGCCCGATCGAAATGATCAGGAATTGGTTCGGCGCAGTATTGGGAATGTAACAGAAATAGTAAATCGGGAGCAGAACCTACCGGCTCTTTCCCCTTGTAAGGTGGGACGCGAATGCGTTCCACCTTTTTTCATGCTGGAAGATCAGGTTAAAAAAGGTTAAGGGGTTCAGAAGTTCAAAGGTTCCGGGTTAAGATGAAAGGAATGGGACATGTCATCTCGAACCAAGAGAGAGATTCTTTTTTGATCGTGACTACCTTCCCAGATGCGAGATGCAAATTAAAAGGTGCCAGGTGCAGGACACCCCTCGGAGTCTATCGCTACCTGAGGGTGAAAGCTGGAAGTGTTCTAGTTTTTTATAACCTTTGAACCCCAGAACCTCTGAACGGGGAACCATCTTTAACTTTTTTTCAATCATCCAGATCCACCAGGTCCTCTTCCAGAAAAACATCTCCCGCCGATTCACTACTGGCAATGTGCATGGCAAAAACCGGCCACCATTCCAGATCGCTCTTGAAAAGGACCCCGCAGCCACCATCTTCGCGGCGGACAATGGTCCCTTCCAGTTTAATGGTCATTTCAGAGGTCTGGCCGGTGAGGATGATCTCGACCTGGCATTCAGTACCGACCGGAAAGCCAAAATCTATCTTGGCATAAAGCCCCCGCATACTTATATCGCGGGTAACCCCGTCCAGAAAGAAAGCCTTACTTTCCGCATGCAGGACAACCCTGGCATCAACATGAATTCTGGTCCTTTGCCTTTTATCTACCTCGATCGTCATAAAAACACCCTGATAAAAATTTATTCCCACAATTCAGCATCGGAGCTTCTCCGGAACCATTATCCCGATGCTGTCATTTTCATAAAAAAAGCCGGAAGGCAGCATCCCCCCCGGCTTAGTCTCATTATCCAATCATTACGGCAACCCTTACTCTATTTGACACCATGGCAGGTTTCGCAACCAAGAGAGGCCACGGCTCCGCCCGCTTCGTTATCCACCCCGTTGTTATAACCAAAACGGATCATATCATTGTTGAAATTACCATGCGGACGATGACAAGATATACACATGACCTCGTTAGCTGCCGGACCGACCGGCACTTCTACAACGGAGGTTGCAAAGGTGTAACCCGGCGGCAGGGTGCTGGCATCAACATCAGTTGGATGCCTGAGCCATGGTGAGGGCCCACCCTGATTAAGAGAATGGAAGCCGCCATGACATGATGCGCAGAACAGGTTCATACTGGTCGGATCATAGATGTTCTGGCCGCCACTGGCCTCAAAATTAATATCTCCGGTTCCGGAAACATAAACTCCGGCGCTGTTGCCATTCAACATCCGGTAAGAGCTGGTCGCGTTACCGGCCCTGGGAAGATCTGCGGTAGCATGTCCTATGCTGAGATCATGGCAGAGCAGACAGGTAAGGACCGGTTCGCCAGCAACATTGTCGATCGCCATGCCCCCACCCGGGGCAACCAGACTGTTGAGGATAATAACCGAATCTGCGCCGGTTCCCACCGCAAAAAGATCTGCAACGTTGTGGGTAGTAGGATCTTCTAAGCCTCCGCCATTCCGGAAAAAGCCACCCGAATCCTGGGCACCGCCACCAGCCACCTGAGGGCCGACCTGAGGTGCTGTCGGCCCGGTAGCGCCGGACGCCCGGCCGGTGGCCGGAACATTCTGGTCATAGGCATGACAACCTATACAAGTAAATTTCAACAATTGAGGTTGGGCTCCGGAGGCATTAAGAACCGCGCCATCCTGGCTGTTGTGCATGGTATGACAATCTGCACAAGGTCCGTTGCCGCTATGAGCCCAGACCAGGGCCGGAAGCAATATAACCGCTGCAATTATTGGAAATAAAAGGATTTTCGCTCTCATTTCTCCCCCCAGAGACATAAGACAGGTTTGAGTAGCTTTAGAAGACTAACGAAAAGAATATACTATACTATATATTCTTTCCACCTCTTTCTCTTTATCTGCTGTTCTTCGTAAAGCAGACTGGGATCGAGACAAAAAACGCCTCGCCTTACCTGTGAGAAAATGGTGCCCCCGGCATGAATCGAACATGCGACTCCAGGATTAGGAATCCTGTGCTCTATCCCCTGAGCTACGAGGGCAACCTTGTGAAAAATCTGCCACATATTAGACCGAACCTCCTGATAAATCAATAATTGAAAGTTGAAA
>CBDVDF010000327.1:0-3057 GCA_965372675.1 uncultured Desulfobacterales bacterium | reverse complement strand
CTCCCCCTCATCGTCAATTGAGATCTTGATGTATTTGCCACCATCCAGAGGTAGGTCCTGACCAGCTTCGAGCTCGATATTTTCGGCAATAACAAAGATCTTGTCGCCGGCAGTTGAGGCCTCCTTGGCATTGATCAATAAACTCTGGATCACCTGGCCGATCTGCCCTTTATCGAGCTCCGCCGGCCAGATGTTTTCCGGGGCGTCAAGGACCCACTTCAGATTCGTACCGCTTAAAGCAAAAAGGCAGGAATCTTCCAGGAGTTGCGGAATAGAAGTTATGGTTTTCTGCGGGGCGCCGCCTTTGGAGAAGGTCAGGAGTTGATTGGCCAGGACCCGGGCCTGATCACAGGCTTCTTCGGCGGAAGCAAGTCTTTTAAATGCCGGTTCTTCCGGAGAAATGGCTAGCTGGGCCAGTTCAATATTGCCAAGTACCGCGGCCAGGAGATTGTTGAAATCATGGGCCAGTCCCGCTGCCAGCTGGCCGATCGACTCTATATGTTCTATTTTCTGCAACTCTTCATGGAGAAGTAGTTGTTCCGTGATATCCTCGACAACTTCGGTGAAACCAAGGATGGCGCCGGAGTCGTCTTTTACCGGGAAGGTTCTGGCACTTACCGTAAATACGCTGCCATCGGCACGGGTTCTTTCTGTTTGCTTGATAATCGGCCGGTCTTCCTGCATGGCGATCAGGCCGGGGCAGTCCGGGCATATGTCGCTTTTTTTTGCGAACAGCCGGTAGCATTTCTTGCCAATAGTTTCTGCAACGTCAACATCGAACAACTTTGCCTGGGCCGAATTGGCGACGACAATATTAAGGTCCTTGTCGATGAAAGTGATCCCCAGGTCAATATTTTCGATCAGGGAGAGGTAAAGGTCCTTGCTCTCTCTCAGGGCCTTTTCGGTCTGTTCGCGTTTGCTCATGTTGATCTGCAGAGATTGGGCCATTTCATTGAAGGCCTTGGTCAGGACCCCGATCTCGTCGTTTCTTTCTTCGGTCACTACTAAATCAAGTTCCCCCTGGCCAATTCTCTTGGTGGCGGAGACCAGGGAGGATATGGGGTGGATTATAAGCCGGTTGAGTATAAGGGACACTATTGATCCAAAGACAAAAAGAATAGCTGTGACAATGAACAGATTAATCCGCATCTCTCTGATAGAAGAGATCATTTTTTCCTGAGACATGCCAATAAACACATGTCCCGCATTGCCATTCAGTATTGGGAATGCCGTTTCGTGGATTATTCCTTCGTCGGTGACTAGTTCCCTGTGGGATGATTTGTTAGCTAGTTCGATTGTGGTCGATGCGGTTAAAAGCTCGATTGGAAACCCTTCATGAAAGGTATGGGCCAAGACATTTCTCTGCGGTGATAATATAAAAACATATTTGAGCTCCTCTTCCCCTTTCAGAGCATTAATTACCAAGTGGTGTAAAGCCATAAGGTCGTCGGTGAGAACAGGTGTAACAGCATTGGTTGCCACCATTCTTCCTGTGGCTATGGCGTCCTCCGAGAGTTCCTGATGAAAAGTGGCGGTCATTTCTCGCTCCGTGACCAAGAGAACACATATCCCCATCAGGACCAAAAGGCCGGTAACGGCAAAGTACAGTTTCCAACGGATAGGGATATCCCGCAGAAATTTTTTCAGAAAAGGATCGGTCATTTGTCTGTCTTAATCTTTAGCCATCTTTCTGACGCTGTCATAGATACTATCGTCAACCTCTATGAACCTTTCTATCATGATCTGGCGCAGAATCTTTTCCCCGACCGGATCTTTATGGATGTTGAGAAAGATCTCCAGCAGCTTTTTCTTTAAGGAGGGATCGATCCCTTTTGGGATGACCACTGGCGGAATACCGTAAGGGTCTGATTTGGCGATTATCCTGGTACGGGAAGTCTCTGCCGGGGTATTTTGGTTGAGGTATTCCCAAACCAGACTATCCACCGCCGCTCCATCTACTACATTATTGGCTACGGCTTTAATAGAGTTATCGTGGCTGTAAGTAAAAATGGTCTTGGCAAAAAAGGATTCCGGTTCTTTCCCGATCCGGGCCAGCATATCTGTCGGGGCGGCCTTGCCGGTATTTGATAAAGGGTCGGTGAAGGCAAAAACCTTGTTTTGCAGGTCTGCCAGTTCATTGAGGGCGCTGTCACGGTTGACAATGATATAGGAGTGATAAACCGTTGCACCATTAACCATCGGGGCAACCAGGATCTCCATGCCGAAATTGTCATGGCCTTTAACATAGGCACCGGTACAGACAAAAGCTGCATCGATCTGGTTCTCCTTTATCAGGTCGTTTACTTCCTGATAGGTTTTCCTCTGGACGAGTTGGATGGGCTGGCCGAGTTGTTCGGATATGAAATCGAGCAGGTCCCTGTACGATTGGAATGTTTCTTTAGGGGAGATTATTGCCGCCACCGCGATCTTGATAGTTCCAGGGGCCAGGTTTTTCTGGGTTTCCGGCGTCACTGAAACTTTTTCCTTCAGTGATATCTGTGGGGTGTCTTTCGGCCGGTCGCAGCCTGTGGTGGCAAGTAAGGAAAAAAAGATGGCTGTCGCCAACAATATGATCGGGAAAGAAGTGTAGGATCTGCCGACAGGATTATTGTTCATGGTAGCGTCCTCCCAGAGAGGCTGAAATTGTTGTACGGATAATTACCATATACTATCAGAATATTAACTATATAGTACAGCATTTTATGTCTGACTGTTCAGTGAGGATGTTCTCCCTGTTTGAGACAGGGGAAAATGAAGAATTAAAAATGAAAAGTTAAAAATGGTGGTAGCTACGGATTAAGAAAAGGTTTCCCGTTCAGGGTTCAGGGTTCAGGGTTCAGGGTTCAGGGTTAAAAAAATCTCTCCGTCTTTGCGCCCTGGAAGAAGTGCCCCATCAAGGAGGATTGAACAGAACCCTTGGGGTACCGTTCGAGCTGACTAGGGCAAAGGAGAGATCGCCGCGGTCATTCCATTCTCTCGCGATGACGAGGTTCAGTCTCGTCACTGCGAGGAACCCTTCAGGGTGACGAAGCAGTCTCTCCTTTATCTGCCCGGGCG
>CBDVDF010000326.1:0-3066 GCA_965372675.1 uncultured Desulfobacterales bacterium | reverse complement strand
GCGATCTTTTCCTCTTTACGGACCATGTCCAGGGTGGTCTCGACCGCCCGTCGCACCCCCATGCAAAAACCGGAATTATCGGCAAGTATGACTTTCATAATTCAGTTATCCGGAAAGGTTAAAACAGAGCTTTTTATATTAATCATTATCGTCTTTAATGCAAGAAAGCCGCCATTCAAAGCAGCCATGCGGGCATGAATGCCTAAAACTAAGGAATTCTACCAAGCGTCTAAAAAGAGATCGTGCCAAGCAACACCTTAACTTCAGGCATTTATGCCCAAGTACTTTAGACACTTTAGGCACTTAAAACACCTGTTCTATTGATCATGGCAGAGCCAAACAACTATGACCCGACCCTGACATCCGGGTCGTAACTGCCCGCATAAATCGCCAAAGGCCAGTAATGAAGAACCTGCTTCCCCTTGATATTTCAAGCGCCGCCATGGTCAACGAGTACCTCTCCACCTTCCCTCCGGAGATCTCAGAACTGACCTTTACCAATCTTTTTGCCTGGCGACAAGGCCGACCGGTCTGGCTGATGGAACTGAACGAAACTCTGCTCTTCCTGATCAGGACTGATATCTGCCGCAATGAGCAGATGGTGGTCTTCGGACCGCCGGTCGGCGTACAGACTCTGGCCGAAATATTCACAGACCAGAAACTAAAGGGGCTGATCGGGGCCATCCGGGTAACATCTGCAGACTTAACCGGTCTGCCGCCCGATTTCAGCGTCAGCGAAGACCGGAATAATTCTGATTATGTCTACCGGGTTGCCGACCTCTCCAGCCTCAGCGGTCGTAAATATGCAAAAAAACGCAGCCATATAAAACAATGTCTTAAGGCTCATGATTGCGTATTTGAGATGATCACCGATCAGAACATCGATGAATGTCGTGATTTGCTCAACCGCTGGTGTCATAGCCGTCAGTGTGACCTGGACCCAAGTCTATGCGGCGAATCAAGGGCCATCACCACAACCCTTGATCTCTTTGATGAATTCGAATTACTGGGCGGTGTGATCCGGGTTGATGGCCAGATCCAGGCCTTCAGCATCGCCGAAAGGCTGAACGATTCAACCGCGGTCTGGCATTTTGAGAAAGCCATGCCCGCAATCAACGGCCTCGGCCAGTTGATCAACCACTGGTTTACGAAAGAGTGCTTGCAGGAATTTGAATTCGTCAACCGTGAGCAGGACCTTGGCATCCCCGGCCTGCGTCAGGCCAAGGAAAGCTATCATCCGGATCATCTGGTCGAAAAACTCACTGTTTTCAGAACTGCATAGAGAGATTGGAATTATTACGACTCCATCAACTTTTGATGATCTCGACGACCATATCACCAAAAGCGCTGGTTGAAAGTACCTTGTCTTCCGCATATCCGGTGCTGAGCTCACTGGTGGTGAAGCCTCTTTCAAAAACGGTAAAGAGCGCCTCCCAGATAGCTTTAGCCTCTTCCGGGGCATCAAGACATTTATCGAACATCAGCGCCACACTGCCGATCATCGAATAAGGGTTGGCAATATTTTGACCGGCGATATCCGGGGCTGAGCCATGGGCCGGCTCGACATAACCCTTTTCGGGACCTATACAGGCCGAAGGCATCAATCCGAGCGAACCGATCACCCCACCGGCCTGATCGGTCAGAATATCTCCCATCATGTTCTCGAGCAAGACCACGCCATTAAACATTGAAGGGTTGATGACCAACTGGTAAGCGGCGTTATCGACCAGAACCGATTGATAGGGCACATCATCATACTGTTTCGCGACATCTTCAACGATCACATTCCAGAAACGCGAGGTTGCCAGAACATTGGCCTTGTGGATATTGATCATCTGGCACTTATTTTTACGGGCCTCCTCAAAGGCAACCAGCGCCACCCTTCTGACCTGTTCTGCCGTATAAATGCACTCGTCTTCCGCATATTTAAGATCCGTGGCGGTACCTTCGGTCTTTTTGCCGAAATAGATGCCACCCACCAGTTCCCGGATCATCAGGATATCAATGCCATCGCCAATCATCTCTTTCTTAAGCGGAGAAAAGCCGGCCAATGCTTTCGGCAACCGAACCGGTCGAAAATTGGCGAAGGTGTCATAGCGCTTCCGCAACGGCAAGATTGCCCCAACTTCAGGACGATGCTCCTGGGGAATATCATTCATCTTCTCAACAGCCAATCCCACCGGCCCCTTGATGATCACGTCGGCTTGATCACAGACTTTTTTGGTCTTCTCCGGAAACGGTGACCCTTCGGCAAAATAGGCCGCGGCACCAAACGGAGCATGGTTGAGGATAAATTGATGGTCATATTTTGCCTCAACAGCCCGCAAAACCTTGATCGCTTCCCGCATAATTTCGGGGCCGATCCCGTCACCTTCTAAAATGGCTATAGTCTTCTGCATTGTCTTCCTCTATAAACTGATTTGCTGAAATTGATTATTTATGATCAGGGTGACGACAATCATGAGTGACCAGAATAGACTCGGCCATTTCAACGGCGAGGGCCAGCCTGGTGCCCTGGGCAGCGACAATAAAAGGTCCACCCGGATTGCTACTGATCACCTCTAGTATTGTGCCGGGACTGAGCCCCATCGAGGCCATTCTGGCCTGTAGTGCCCGGTTGCCGAGGATCTCCACTATCCTGACCTTTTCGCCGATCGCGGCAAGCGGCAGCGGCGGATTCGCCTCGCGCTTGGCCAGGCAACCGTCACATAAGCCGTAGATCTCGGTCTTGTGCTGTAAGGGGTGAAAACCGTACTCGGCCGCGATCTCCAGCTGCAGCCTCTCCAGCCGGTTGTTATGAAACTCCTTGATCAGACCGCAGGCCGTACAGATAAAATGATCATGGTGATCACCGAGGTGATGGTGTTCATAGGTCGGTTCCTGGGCATCAAATTCATTTTTTTGGGCAAAACCGCACTGGCAGAACATGTCCATGGTCTCACGGAGAAAATCCAGGTCATAATCCTTGATCCCCCCCGCCTCGATAAATTCCAGGAGATGCGGCAGGGTGATATGAAGTTCGGTGGTCAGAAACTCATCGAGGATCCTCAGACGATCGGCGATCCT
>CBDVDF010000325.1:0-3067 GCA_965372675.1 uncultured Desulfobacterales bacterium | reverse complement strand
CGCCAATTGCCTTGATAATCGACAAACGGCTGGCGTCTCCAAGAATTTTTATGTACTGGGCTAGTTCCTTCATTTGTGCCTCTGCTGATATTTGCGTCTACTTATATGAGCGACCACTAATATCATATGAATGATTCCCCTTCCCGTCAACAATTAAAATTTCTCTTAGGATCCTGAATCAATCGGGAGGAAAATCGAGAAGGTGGCACCTTCTCCGGGGCGGCTATCAACCGAAACCGAGCCGTTAAGTTCCCGGGCAGTCCGATCGACTATGGCCAGGCCCAGGCCGGGGCCGTGTATCTTGGTCGTGTAAAAGGGTTTGAATATGTTCTCCTGCTCTTCCGGCGCAATACCGGGGCCGTGGTCTCGGACAGAAAGTGTCACCCCATTTTTATCTGTCGCCGTCATGACGATGACTTCGTCTCCTTCCGGTGAGGCTTCAGCGCTGTTTTCAAGGAGTTTGGCAAGAGCCTCAGAAAGCCTTGCAGGGTCGCAAGGGACATTCGGCAGGGAAGATTCCAGTTCCAGGCGTACAGAGATTTTTATGTTACCGGCGATGCTCTTAAACTCTTCGGTGGTCGATTGGACAATGGAATTCAGGTCACAGGACTCGATGGCGAGCGGGGTGGGGTTCGAAAAACTTAAAAAGATCGAGGTCAGGTTGTTTAGTTTCTTGACCTCTTCTTCAATGATATTTAAAAATTCGGTGCCCAGTTCGCCCCGGAAGTTCTTTTTCAGATAAGAGGCGGCGATGCCTATCGAGTGCAGGGGGTTTCTGGTCTCGTGGGCAACGGCGGCGATCATGTTGCCGAGTTCTTCGGTGCGTTCGTCCCGGGCTTTTTCCTTATCACTCTTTTCCTGTTCAGAAAAGTTGAACTTAAGATCCTTGGCCATCTGATTAAAGACTTCGACGAATTCACTGATCTCGTCGCCGCATGATTCCTTGTAGACTACACACTCGCGGCAGTCGCCCAGTTTCTGAGCAAACTTACCCTGCACCTCCCCATGACAGCTGGTACCGGCAATTGACCAACAGCGTAATTTCCCGTAGGCAGGGCAGTCTTTTTTCTCACAACCGAGTCTCTCCCAGCATTTGACGATCTTGGGGTTTTCCGCTTCGACATCAAAATCACCCGCCTGCAGGGCGAGCATCTTTTCTTTCAGGGCCTGGAGGCCTTTTGGTTTCTTCATTACGCTCACCTGCTTATATAAGGGTCGGTTCGGTTCATTTCAATTGCCAACGAACCGTAGAACAGCAGAACAAGGAATGTCGAATATCGAAGGAACTACCTACTTACTTCTGCGGTTTACCCTCTAGGGGCACTCTTTTTAGTCCCCCTAGAGGGGATAAACTTCATTCCTTGTTCGACATTCGATATTTCTTTTCCCTTCCTGGCTCCTGACTCCTGTATTCTGTCTTCTTACTTCTTCAACAACCCCAGGTTTTTCATCTTGGTCCGCAGCTGTTTTCTGGAAATACCGAGGATGACGGCGGCCGAGGACTGGTTCCAGGAAGTCTTGTCCAGGGCCTTCCTGATGATCCGCTTTTCCATCTCCGGCAGATTAAGTTCGTCCAGTTCGATACAGTCTTCGCCATTAATTGTCTTGAGTTTACAGGGCAGACATTCAACATTGATCGAGTCATACGGGCAGAGGATCACGGCACGTTCCATGACATTTTCCAGTTCCCGAACGTTGCCCTGCCAATCGTATTTCTGGAGAATCTCAAGAACCTCAGTGTCGATGGCCCTGATCTCTTTTTTGTTCTTGCGGCAGAAATGGTTCAGATAGTGATTGGCCAACAAGGGAATGTCCCCATTTCTTTCCCGCAACGGCGGGGCGTTGATCGTAATGACGTTCAAGCGATAATAGAGGTCGCTGCGGAATTCGCCTGAATCGACATCTTTTTCGATATCCCGGTTGGTGGCGGAAATGATCCTGACATCTACCTTGATGTTTTCTTTACCCCCGACCCGGCGAATCTCCCTTTCCTGCAGGAAGCGGAGTAGTTTTTTCTCGAGGGCATAATCCAGGTCGCCGATCTCGTCCAGGAAGATGGTGCCGCCCTGGGCCATTTCAAACAGGCCGATCTTGCGGTCCGCCGCCCCGGAGAAAGCTCCTTTTTCGTAGCCGAACAGTTCGCTCTCCATCAATTCTGCAGGGATGGTCGTACAATCAATGGGGATAAAGGGCTTATCGGCCCGAAGAGATGAATAGTGCAAAGCCCTGGCCACCAGTTCTTTGCCGGTTCCGGATTCGCCAAGGATGAGAATGTTGGCATCGGTCTTGGCCACCCGGCGGATCAGGGAAAAGATCTCCTGCATCGGCTTGCTCTTACCGATAATGTTGAGGAACTGGTGCCGGCCCGGGGTTTCGTCATCCTCACTTCTCTCTCCCCGGAACAGGACGTCATTGACAACTGTTTCCATCAGGTCAAGATTCACCGGTTTGGTCAGGTAAGTATAGGCTCCCTTGCGCATGGCATTAACGGCCAGCTCAATGCTACCGAAGGCAGTAAGCAGGATAAAGGGGATTTCCGGAGTGATGGTCTTGACCTTCCCGAGCAGTTCTTCGCCGTTCATGCCGGGCATCTTGTAGTCGGAAATCACCAGATCATAGTTCTCGTCCTTGAACATGGCGAAAGCCTCTTCGCCGGATGCGGCGGTCTCCACTAGGATGTTTTCAGCGGTGAGGGCGGCCGAGAGCACTTTCAGAGAGTTGATCTCGTCATCCACCAGCAGAATTTTATACACTGTTGCCAAATTAGCCTCCTTGTAAAATGAGGGTGAAGGTGCTGCCCTTGCCCTCGATACTTTCCAGGACAAGATCACCATGATGTTCGCGGGCGATCTTTTTTGAAATGGCCAGGCCCAGACCGGTGCCCCTGGTTTTAGTTGTATAGAATGGGTTAAAGACATGTTTCACTTTTTCAGGGGCGATCCCCGTGCCGTTGTCCTCGACGGCTATGGTTACTTCCCCTTGCTCAACATTGCTGGAAATAGCAATTTTTCCATTGCTGTCGATGGCGTCAAAGGCATTGATGATCAGGTTGATCAGGATCTGTTTT
>CBDVDF010000324.1:0-3075 GCA_965372675.1 uncultured Desulfobacterales bacterium | reverse complement strand
GGTAATATGTACTGCCGTCAGGTTTTGAGAGTCGTGGGCTGTGAAGACTCGGCAACGGTAAGAACCGGCCTTTTGACGGCGGCGTAATTAGCTTAAAAAATTAAAGTTCGGTCAGGCGAAGGAGAAAGTAATGCATAATGGTGGTGTGGTCAATGGAAGTGGAGAAGATTGCCGTATGAAGCGGCAGTAATTTTTCAGTAAAGGGTGGAAAAACAAACCGGAAAGGTCATGCCTGTGTTAAGATGACGGGACTTTATGAAGATCGATCCTTTGTGAAACCGGTTGACATTTTTCGGCTTGTCAGTAAAGATTGTCGGTCTCGCAAAAAGCACCCAAAAGGGGCATCGCAACCACGAGACGGACGGACAGTGCCACCCAACTTATTGATTTAACGTGGCCGAGTTGGTCGATTTTGATTGCTATGCCCTTTGGGTACTTTTTACGAAGCCATCAAGATTCGCGGCTCACAGCTCACAACCGGGCAAACAATGGTTTGAACGGAACCTATCAATTAACTACTTGAAATAACTAAAAAAACATGAGTGAAAAAAAGAAGTCCAGATATGCCGAGGCCGGGGTCGATATTGACAAGGGCAATGACTTTATCAAGAACATCAAGCCGCTGGTTGCGGCAACTTTCCAGCGGGGAGTGATGACTGATATTGGTGGTTTTGGCGGGTTATTCGCCCTTGGCGCCGATCGTTATGAAGATCCGATCCTGATCTCTTCTACTGATGGAGTCGGCACCAAACTGGCTGTGGCGCAGCTGTGCGGTAAACACGATACCATCGGCATAGACCTGGTGGCGATGTGCGTCAATGACGTTATCGTCAGCGGCGGCAAGCCGCTTTTCTTTCTCGATTATTTTTCAATGGGTAAGCTTGATAACGATCTGGCTACCGATGTGGTCCGCGGGATCGCCAAGGGTTGTGAGATCTCGAAATGCTCCTTGATCGGCGGTGAGACCGCTGAGATGCCGGGCCTTTATAATGAAGGTGATTATGATCTGGCCGGGTTCACGGTCGGGGTCGCTGAACGGGATGAGATAATCGACGGTTCGGAGATCAGGGTTGGCCACAAGATAATCGGCCTGGCCTCCAGCGGTGTGCACAGCAACGGCTACTCGCTGGTCCGGAAGATATTCTTTGAAGAGCACGGTCTGAAAGTGGATAGCTATGTTGAGGAACTTGGCTGCACGGTCGGCGAGGAATTGATCAAACCGACCCGGATCTATGTGGAGCCGTTGCTGAACATTATCAAGAACTTCAAGATCTACGGGCTGGTCCATATAACCGGCGGTGGATTCTTTGATAATATTCCGAGGGTATTACCGGATGGTTGTACCGCCAGGATTGAGAGCGGTAGCTGGGCGATTCCACCGGTATTTTCCTATATGTGCAAAAAAGGCAACGTGCCGGCCGAGGAGATGTTCCGCACCTTCAACTGCGGGATCGGCATGGTGGCCTTTGTTGAGGCCGATCAGGCCGATGATATCTGTTTTCGACTGGCGGCTCTGGGAGAGACCTCTTTTGTGATCGGCGAGGTGGTTGCCCGGGAAGGAGATCTTGAGGTAGAGATCGATTGCGAGGCAAACTTCGAGTAAAATTATTCAGGATATAGAGAGCAAAAATGGCCACCGGTAATCGGTGGCCATTTTTGTTGGTGCGCCTAGTATAAGCGTACTTTTGCGGGCGGTAAGTTACACCGCCTTTAGACGGTTAGCTTTCCGCTAGAAGTTACCGTTGGTACTGCTGAGTCTCTTTTTTGAATATCGAGGTCACCAGGAATTTCGAATGTCGAAGTAAATACTCTTTCAATCAAGAAATCTTCCTCCCTTCTTCATTCATTATTCCTCGGAGTCTACGCTTACCTGTTGGATATTCTGCGGTTCATGTAGTACGCCGGCTATCTGCCGCAGTCCTGCTGGCCGCCTTGCAGCTTATACAGAGCGTGGGGCAGGGCTTTAATCACGGTCGCGATATTTTCCAGGGCCGCGATCTTGCTGCCGGGCAGGTTGATGATCAGGCTCTGTTTTCTGGTCCCGGCCAGGCCCCGGGAAAGGATAGCATTGATGGTTATGGCTGAGTTGGCCATCCGCATCATTTCGCCGATCCCGGGGATCTCAAGATCGAGGAGAGGGCGGGTCGCTTCAGGAGTGACGTCTCTGGGGCTCAGGCCGGTACCGCCGGTGGTGACCACCAGATCGATCTGCCGGTCATCTGTCCAGCCGGTTATGGCCCGGCGGATATCGTCAACTTCGTCCGGAACGGTCGCGGTCGCGGCTACCAGGAATCCATGTTCTTCCAAGGTCCGGCAGAGGGCCGGTCCACTGGTATCCGTTCTCTCATTCCTGGAGCCCCGGTCGCTGACGGTCAGGACCGCGCAGGAGTATACCTTGCCGTCTTCCGTAGCCATTATTTGTCGGCGTTGGCCTGCTCAATGATCTTCTCAGCCAGATTGGCCGGCACTTCCTCGTAATGGGCCAATTCACTCCGGAACGAGCCACGGGCGGCGGTTATAGAATTAAGGTCAGGAGCGTATCTGAGGATCTCTGCCATCGGGGTCTGGGCGGTGATCACTTCCAGCTTGCCTTCCGAGTCCATCCCCATTACCCGACCGCGTCTGCCGTTCAGGTCGCCGATCACATCACCTACACACTCTTTGGGGACCATGATGGTCATGTTCATTATCGGCTCGAGGAGTACCGGTTTGGCCTCTTTGATGCCTTTCCGGAAGGCCATTGCCCCGGAGATCTTGAAGGCCATCTCGGAAGAGTCGACGGCATGGAAGGAACCGTCGACCAGGGCGACCTTGATATCGACCATCGGGTAGCCGGCAATAACCCCTTTTTCCATGGTTTCCAGAACGCCTTTTTCAACGGCGGGAATATATGTTTTTGGAATAACCCCACCGACGATCTTGTCCTCAAACTCGAAGCCCTGACCACTGGCCAACGGCCCTATCTCGATCCAGCTGTCGGCATATTGGCCGTGACCGCCGGTCTGTTTCTTGTGTTTGCCCTGAACCCTGGCTTTACCCTTGATGGTTTCCCGGTACGGGACCTTGGGAGCTTCA